>JAILZC010000001.1 GCA_023512665.1 Candidatus Bipolaricaulota bacterium
GCCCATAGGGCGACGCCCTGGGCACTCTGGGGCAGGCGCCGCGCGGCAAACCCCGTGATCGCTCCGTTCTTTTGGGGTTCACCGACGGGCACCCATTGGAACCCCTCACCCCTGACCTCTCCCCCGGCTCCTCCCCTGAAAGGGGAGGGGAGCCCCTTCCCGAAGGGGGTGGGGTTAGGTTCGGGAGAGGGGCCGAGGGTGAGGGGGTGATCGCTGATATAGAAGATTTCGTCAAAGCTTTCGAGCTCTTGCTGGCTGCGCAGCATCTGAAGAATGTGCGACTCTCCAGCGTTGCTCTGCAGCGTTGGGCGGGAGGCTTGCAGTATAGAGAGGGCTTGGGCGTGATCCTGCGTCCAGGGCACGAGTAGCCGAGGGGTTCGCTGCGCTTGGATGACCGTGAGATGGCTGGGACGGCGCCTCTCGATGATCTCTCGAGCGAGGGCGATGGCGCGCTCGTAGCGGCTCTGCCCTTGCTCGCGCGTCTGCATACTCGCGCTGCCGTCAACAATCATCGCGAGGGTGCCACCGCTGAAGAATGCTTGGGGGAGTGTCGGCGTAGCCAGGGCGAAGACCAGAGCAGCGAGAGCAGCCAACTGCACCAGCAAGAGCCCGATATTGGTCCACAAGAAGATGAGGGCGCTGCGCGGCTGCTCCGGCTCTTGACGCCAGAGCCACAGGGCCGAGACCGTGAGACGCTCCTCGCGCCGCCGCAAGAAATACAGCGCCGTGACCACACCGGCCAACCCCAACAGCCCAAACGCCCAGGCGTTCAGAAAGATCATTGGAAGAGCACCCCACGGAGGTCTTCAAAGAGCGCGCGCTCCAGCGGGCGCGCCGTCGAGAGCTGCGCGTATCTGATTTGATGCTCACGACAGAACGCTTCTAAAGCTCGCTCGTATCTGTGCAGGTTCTCTCGATAGCGCGCGACGGCCCGCGCACTCACAGAGAACTCTTGTGGCGCTTCGCTGTCGCAGAGGCGGGCTTCGTGGCGCACCCGTGGCTGCAGATCTTCTTCTGCGAGTATCTGGATCACCACGACTTCAAACTTTTTGAGGAGCAAGCTCACAAGGCCGTGCTCGTACCCCTGGGGGTCGAGCATATCGCTGAGCAGGACTGCTAATCCCCGACGTAGGGGGAGCTTGCTGAACCGTTCGAGGCTCTCATTGAGCGCCGTCTGGCCGGAAGGCTCCAGTGCTCCCAGAAGGCTGAAGAGGTGATGGACGTGCGCCAGGCCGGGCTTGGGGGGCACGCCCCGCGCCACGTCGTGTGCGAACGGGAAGACCCCCACACGGTTCATCTCTTTCAGTCCGACATAGGCGATAGCCCCGGCAAGCTGCACCGCATAGGTGAGTTTCTCCCCCACGGCCATCGAGCGGCTCGTGTCTATGAGGACATAGATCGGGACGTCCTCCTCTCGCTGAAAGACTTTGACGAAGAGCCGATCCAGCCGCCCATAGAGATTCCAATCAACGTAGCGAAAGTCATCCCCAGGGTGATATTCACGATATTCTGCAAATTCTAGGCTCATACCGGCGCGCGGCGTCGTCCACAGGCCGGTCTGACCCTGGAAGCGCCGGCGCACCGCTATCTGCAGAGCCGATAGCTTTTTGAAGAGAGTTTCATCAAAGATCCGCGACTTACTCTGGGCGAACATGATGGAAAATCTCTTGGAGAATTTTGTCTACCGGGACGCCTTCGGCCTCCCCCCGGAAGTTACGAATGACCCTGTGAATGAGACTTGGGTAGAAGACCGCGTGGATGTCCGCGATGCGGGTGTGGACTTCGCCGGAGAGGAACGCATGGGCCTTGGCCCCGCGCACCAAGGCAAGCGCGGCGCGTGGGCTGGCCCCGTATTCGACGTACTGTTTGACCAGCCCTGGGGCGTTCTCCGAAGTGGGCTGCGTCGCGTCTACCAGGCGCGCGACATAGCGCCGCAGGGGCGACGCGATGGGCCAGCTCGCCACGAGCCGCTGCGCCTCAAGGATATCCTCGCGGCTCAGGACGTGCTTGATCGCAAGAGCGCTCTGCCCGCTCCCATGCCGGTCAATGATCTGCTCTAGCTGATCGAGCGAGGGCGGGCGCACCAGAATTTTAAAAAAGAACCGATCAATCTGGGCTTCCGGCAGGGGGTAGGTGCCCTCTAGCTCGATGGGGTTTTGAGTGGCCAAGACCATAAACGGCTCCTCGAGGGGGTAGGTCTCGCCGCTTACGGTGATGGTGCGCTCCTGCATTGCTTCCAGGAGCGCCGATTGGGTCTTGGGGGTCGCGCGGTTGATCTCATCGGCCAGCACTAAGTGAGCGAAGATCGGGCCGGGGGCAAACTCAAAGTGGCGTCGCCCGGCCTCGTCTTCGATGAGGATTCTGGTCCCGATGATGTCCGCGGGCATCAGGTCTGGGGTGAACTGGATGCGCGCGAATTTCAACCCCAGGGCTTTCCCTAGAGTCCGCACCAGCAGCGTCTTGCCCAATCCCGGCACGCCCTCGAGCAGAAGATGCTCGCCGCACAACAAGCCGATGAGCGTCTGCTGGATGACCTCGTCGTGCCCGATAATGACGGAGCGGATCTCTTCGACGAGGGCGTGAAACTTCGCTTGGAGATCGCGAATCTGCTTCTCGGTGATCACAGTGTTGCTCCTTTCTTGCAGGCTTCGCCTGCACCATTCACCTTGCCGCTTCGCGGCAAGACGAACGTCAAGCGAAGCTTGTCCAGACGAAGTCTGGTCAGCGTCTGGCCAAGCTGAGAAAATACTGGCGCACGGCCTCGCGCAGCTCGACGGGAATCTCTAACGCATCTATGAGCGCTTCGACTTTCTGATAGTCAATCTGGACTAGGGTAGGCTGCCCTGGGGTATCGGGGTTTTGGGGCAGCCCGATGCTCACGATCTCAAAGAGGATCTCAAGATTTTCTTCTTGGGGGGCGGGCACGCTCGTCGAGCGCGTGCGCTCGCGCAGCTGGGAGAGATCGGGCAAGTCTTTGACGGCTTCGGGATCGAGCGGGGCTTGGCCGCGCCCTCCCGAAGGCCGGGCATTCTCCTGCCGCGCCCCTTCTGGAGATTCTTCAGAATCGGTCTCTTGAGAGTCTTGCGTCCCCTCTTGAGAGGGCTGGGCGCTTTCATCAGGACTCCCCGGCGTCTGGGAGCGGGCTGTCTGGGGGGGCTCCGGCTGAGAGAGCGCTGATTGGGCTTCACGCTGGAGCTGCTCCAATTGTTGATGGAGATCGCGGCGCGCCTCCAAGTTCTTGAGGGCTTCTTCTAATCTTTTGCTGAACTCTTCGTCGTTCTGGGCTGTCTGTAAGGCGCGCTGCGCGATAGATACTGCTTCGGGGTTTTCTTGTTGTAGCTGCTCCAAGAGCTTTTGCATCTCTTCGGGGGAGAGCCCTTGCGCCTGCCCCTGAAGCTCGCGCAGGGCCTGCATGAGTCGGTCGAGCGCCGACTGCCCTTGAGGGGGTCTGTCGGTCCGGACGTCGCCTGCAGGGTCTTCTACGAGAGAGGCGTCGTCGCTGGACTTCTCTGCTGCTGGAGGGGGGGCTTGCTCGTCGAGGGGCGGATTGAGAAGTCGGTTCTGCTCCTGGCGAATCTCTTCTTGGAGTTGGTGGAGTATCGCGCGGGCGCGGGCGTCGTTGGGGTTTTGGGCCAGCGCGGCGCGGGCTTGCTCCAAGCGAGAGCGCAGGGCGGGGAGCTTCTCTGCTATCGCGGTCGGCGGCGTCTGCAGCAGCTCAGCGGTTCGAGCTTCTTGTTGGGAGATTGGGGCAGATTGGGACGGTCGCGTAGAGACGGTGCTCTCTGACAGAGCGCCCCACAGAAAGCCTCCTGGGGGAACGACGCTGGTCATCCCCGCGCACAGCAGGGCGAGGGCCAGCACGCCCAGCCAGCGCCAGCGCTCCGTGATGGGCAGGGCGGTAGAGAGATCGAGCCTCAGAGTTTCGAGACGAGAGACGAGCAGCGGGAGGAACTCCTTGGGACCTTGACCGAGAGAGAGCTCATAGAGTGTTATGAGCTTTTCATCGCAGTGGGCGTTGCGGTCGGCGCGAAAGATCGTGCTCGTCATATCAAGGGGCCGGAACCAGCCCCACACAAAAGCCAAGCTTGCGAGAACGAGATTTCCTCCGAGCCACCACACGGGCGAGATGGGGGAGACGAATACTGACACTATCAGGGCGATGGCCGTAAGCCCCAGGGTGATGAGGAGCGTCCCGCTGAGAGCGCTCAGCCCGTGCAAGAGGCGTTGGCGGCGCTCCAGCCGCGCGTACACCCGCTCAAACGAGTTCATAGAGTTCCTCCTTCTGCTATTATATCTTGATCGCGCTTGTTCAGCAGCGTCGCCGTCCACCTGAGTAGCAGAAAGATCCCTGCCCCCAGGCTCCCATAGGCGAGGAGCAAGAATCCCCACTGCTCCTTGAGCGAGCCTTCGCCGAACCACAGCGACAGCACCAAGAAGGGGTTGAGCGGCCTGAGAGCGAAGAACGTCCCGATCACGCTGACGATGAGCAGGGCATATTTGATATTAAATTGGGTGATCTCCGAGGGCCAGCGCAGCCCGATCGCCAGGCCGATCAAGGCCCAGCATGATCCGTAGAGCACGAGGTAGAAGAGCGCCACGGCGATGCGGGCGAGCGGGAGGCCGCTGATGCCCACAAAGACCGTCCAGTACGGCAGGCTGAGCACCATTAAGAAGCCGACATGCCCCAACAGGCTTGTATGAATCTCTTGGGGAGATCGTCTCAGCTTGGCGTGGGCCGGCCCGAAGTTGAGCGAGTAGATTGTGAAGAGTGCTATTGCTGCTGTGACGAAGATCGGCACCATGCTCAGGCGCGGCTCGCTGAGCGCATCAATGCGCGCCGACGACGGCAAGGCCATGAGCAAGGGAATCCCGGTCAAGACTAAATAGCCCACGTAGGCCGACCAGGTCGTCGGCATGATCGGCTCAATGCGAGCGATCGCTTCGCGGGCGGAGCGCATCAGCCTCCTGAAACGGTGACCAACCGTAAGACCGTTCGGGCTTCGCGATCTGTCTTGGCCCATACAGAACCATCCTCCAGCCATCCAATCAGAGCGGGACTGGCGTTCATATCGCCCCACTGCTGCCATACCATGCGCTGACCTTCGGGCAAGCTGGTGAGCCACTCGGCCGGAGAGACGCGACTCAGCTCGCTCAGCGGACGGCGCAACTCCGTCTGGGCCGCAACCGTGCCCAGTCTATAGAGCTCTTGGCCCATGCGCACAACGGCGTCCTGCAAGACCGCCGATGAGCGATTATACACCCGTATCTGAGGAGGGGTGACGGCCTCGTTGACCGTAAACTGGACGAGCGGCTCGGCCATGCGCTCGGCGGAGAAGAAGCGCACGGAGTCGCGCATACTGCGAAAGCGCAGCGCGCGCGTCTGGGGAGAGACGATCTCAGCAATAACCTCGCCCACGGGGCGCGCCGCCGCCCATAGCCCCGGCTTCACTGCCCTCACGGAGTCCGCAGTAACTAAGAAGAGTTCGTCCTGAGAGCGCCGGAAGAAGACGCCGTACCAGTCCTGCTCCCACGCTATGGGCTCATCCGACCAGATGCGCACGACCCCGATGTGCACCGCATATCTTTCGTGGGAGAACTCTGGGCGGTGCTGGTACTGAAAGAGCACGACCGAGAGCGCGACGGCTGCGAGCGCGATCCCCAGAGAGATCCTACGCCGGTACGTGGCGAGCATCCCGCCTATCCCAACTCCGATGACAAACGCGAGGAGCAGCCCACCGATGACCTCCCGCGCGGGAAAGGGCACGACGAGAGCGCCGAGAGCCCGTATAATCGCTTGATCTCCTTCGGGAGCTCTCTCTGGCGATCGCCCGGGAAGCTGTTCAGGGAGTGTGGCGAGTGCCACGAGCAAGACCCTCCCCTGACCTACCGGGCGCTCCCACACGACAGGACGTCCAGCGGCGCTCACGACGACACGGGCCCCCGGTCGTAGATCGCCCTCCAGCCAGGCGGTCTCGTGGTGGCGCACGACGCGCCCGTTCGTGATGGGCAAAAGGAGCGCCCACCAGGCGCTCTCCACCGATGGTTGCGCAGCGCCGAACTGCTCGTACCAATTCTCCCCAGATACTATGACGAGCTCGCCGCCGCACACTAGCCAGCCCAGCAAAGCCGAGCGTTGCTCCGCGCTCAGCCGCGCGGGGTCCAGCCGCCCCCACACGATCCGTGAGACGCCCTCGTAGCTCGTCCAGCGTTTGGGGAGCTTTTCGGGGGCTATGGGCTCCAGCGAGGGCATCTGGCCTACGGCAAGCCCGAGAGTGATCGGGGTTTCGCTCCAGCGCTCGCGCACGACGATCTCTGTGTGCGTGATCTCTCGGTTTTCTGCCAGCAGTGCCACGCGCACCGGCACGCCCACGCTGCGAATGGGGAAGTCTAATGAGATAGTCTTGCGCGCCCCTGGGGCGAGGCTCACCGACATCCGCAGGCGCTCAGAGAAGCTTCGTTCGGTGAAGTCGCGTATCTCCTGGGAGACTTCGAGATAAAAGCTTTGAGCCGGCCCACGGTGCCGCAGCGTGACGACGAGGGGGGTCAGAGCGCCGGGGAGAAAACGCCCGTTGAACCCCAGCTCGACGCTCTCGATCTGGGGCTGGGCGAGCACCGGAGCGGCTGCCAGGGCCACCGTCACAAACCCCCATGCGCAGATGCGCCGCATATACCCTCCGCGTAATACAGAGGGTACGAGCTGGGAGAGGATTTGTCAAGCACACGGCTAGCTGTGTGGCTCAGGAGCTTCTTGAGGCTCTCTTGTGAGCGCGACCAGCTCCCACGTCGCAAAGATCAAAATGAGCGTCACCAGTACGGCAGAAATCACGCACCAGGTGCAGATCGCGTAGATCACGAACAGCTCAAGATACGTCAAATAGACCGAGTAGAGAAACGCCCCCAGCGCCAGGCCGAAATTCAACCCTGCGAGCATCCGACGGCGCTCTAGCGAAGAGCGGAGCTGCAACGCCGTGACGAGGAGAAAGATCAAATACCCCATCAGGCCGAGCACCGCCACGGGGATGGGGCCGATCTGACTATAAGGGCTATTCTGCACGATCTCGCACTCTTGGCTCCCGCCCAGGCAGATCAGCCCGCCTCCGGTGAATTTCTCATAGGTGAGATAGCCGGCCACGCCCAAACCGCTGAGGGCGAGCGTCGCTATAGTCCACAATCGCCATCTGGTCATCGCAATCACCGGAAGTTTCGCTCGATCGCCTCGCGCAAGCCTAGGTAATCTACGCCGCGGATCAGCTCCCCGTTGACGATGAAACTCGGCGTATAGTTGACGCCTCGCTGCTGGCCCTCGCGTATATCATCTTGGACTTTCTCCCTGTAGCGCCCAGAGTCGAGACAGATCTGAAAGTCTTCGGCTTTCAGCCCCAGCTCACGGGCAAAGCGCACCAGATTGGGCTTGCTGAACGCCCCGCGATTCTCCCCGCGCTGATTGGCGAACAGTTTGTCGTGATAGGCCCAAAAGCCCCCTTGCTCTGCAGCGCAATACGTAGCTTCCGCAGCCCACAGAGACTCTTGGCCCAAGAACGCAAAGTTTCTAAAGACCAGGCGCACTCTGCCCGTTTTAATATAAGCTTTTTCAATGCGCGGCTTGTACTGCCGAGCGAAGACCTCACACGCGGGACACTGAAAATCCGCGTATTCGTAGACCGTCACGGGGGCGTTGGGATCGCCCATCTCCGGGAGAAAGTCGCTTCCCACCGGGCGCGTCACTTGGAAGCTCTCGCCGGGGCGTGACAACACTACCGTCAGTACGATCAGTCCCACGATGACCACACCACCGACGGCAATCCCTAACAGCATCGGCTGGCGATACCACGGTACTGCAGGCTTTTTCGCTGGTTTTGTCGGCTTTTGTGGGCGCTTGGCGCTCATAGGCTATCTCCTCCGCTGCTCTGGGTTCTCCTCAAATTATAGAGAGTACGATCACGGTCTGCCATGAGCGCGCGCGTTCAGCATCCGAGCGCACTCCGTAGCAATAGTGTGCGCGCGCATTATGAGCTGTGGGCTCACACAATGAGCAACGCCCTGTAAATCGGGCTCGTCAATGATCTGCGCGGGCTCGCCAGGACGCTGCACCACGTCAATTTCTAAGTCAACATAGCGCACGCGATCCGCATAGAACTCAATTGGCGTGTTGATGTTCACATACACACCCTTCAGGGTGCCATCGCGCGAGTAGTAGCGCGTCTCGTAGTGCCACGCGCCGCAAGAGAATTCCGTGATGGCGTAGTCTCCGGGTTCTTTGGGGATGTTCAGCCCGTCATAGACCCCGGGGCCCTTGATCTCGCGGCGCACGGTGATCTGCTGAGGACTCGTTTGAATAACCTGACCGGTCATCGCCACGCTGAAGTCGCTCGAGACTTTGATATGTTCAATGCGCACGCGCTGGCTTGGCACAGCTATTGCTTCTGGCGCGCTCTGGTGACGATGATATCCCGATTCTGTGGGGGTCAAGCGGGCGCGCCACCGGTCGAGCGTCTGTTTGCTGCCGCCGGGGAACTCGATCATCACGGTCGTCTGCCCGGCTAAGAGCTTGCCGGGGATACCCTCGTCGGGATGGCTCTCGAGCTTGAGCAGCTCTTGACGAAGGAGCTTGATCTCGTCTTGGAGATCGCGCATATCTCTGTGATACGCGCTGGTGCGCCAGATGACTCCCCAGCCGTTGGCGCAGCATCTGCGTCCCAGGGTGAGAAGGCGTTCGCGCTCTTCAGTATCAGTAATCTCTTTGCTGATGCCCACGCCCTGCTCTTGGGAGAGCACGGCGAACCGTCCTGCCAGGCTCAATTTGGTCGTCACAATGGGCTGGGGATGGGCGATCTCCTTGACTTGCACGCGCACAGCCTCGCCCTTCTTCAAGGGCCGATCCAGCTCCGGGTGGGGGAGAAACCCCCTCAGGCCCCCAAGGTCTATCTCATAGCCCCACGCGCGTCTCTTGTGCACGATCCCCAAATAGATCGCGCCCAGCTCGGGGAGGGCCGGCGTGCACAGAGCGTCGGGTAACTCAGCGAAGAGCAGTGCTGTGAGAGCGTTCAGAGGCGCTGTGGCTCCCACGGCGAGAACCCCCTGCTTGTCTTCGCGGTCGCGCACGTCTACCTCGAACGGAGCGAAGCGGTCCTGAGGGTCGGTGTAGGGGTAGAGCGCCTCTGTAGGCTGCACAATCTGCCATCCATGCTCTCGCAATAGTGCTGCCAATGCCGTTGCGTAGATGCCTCGCAGTCGTATGCTGTACATAAGCCCTCGACATTCACCGATGCTTGGGATAGGATACACAATAGAGGAATGGTATGGCAAGCGCAGAGATGATCGTTCTTGATGGGGCTGTGGGGGGCGGATCGGTCTTGCGCGTTGGGGTGGGCTTAGCGATCGCGCTGCAGCGCCCTTTGAGAGTGATCAATATTCGTCAGGGGCGCCCCAATCCGGGGCTGCAAGCGCAGCATCTTGCGGGCCTGCACGCCGCAGCGCAGCTCTGTGGGGCACGGCTTCTTGGCGCTCAGATCGGCTCCCGCGAGATCGAATTTCGTCCAGGACCCATAAAGACGGATCGTATAGCGATCCAGATTGGGACGGCAGGCTCAGTCGCTCTCGCGTTGCAGCCCATTCAGATCGCGCTCGCCAGATGCTCTCACCGTGTGGATGTCGAGATCGAGGGCGGAGGCACCTATGGGCAATGGGCGCCTCCCATCGCCGCATTGGAGCATGTCAACTTTGCTCTCGTGCGTCGCTGGGGATGGAGGGCTTCTTTGGAAATCGAGCGCGAGGGGTTCTATCCCAAGGGCGGGGCGCGCGTGCGCGCGCGCTTTGAACCCGCTCACATCAGTGGGCCACTTGAGTTTCTTGAGCGCGGAGCGTTGCGAGAGATTCGTGGGCTTTCGCTCGCTTCCCATCATTTGCAGAAGGGCCGAGTCGCCGAGCGCCAGGCCGAAGCAGCTCTCACCATCTTGCGTCGCCAGTTCCCTCATACAGCTATCGAGATTGAAGTACGCTACGCCGAGACGCTCTCGCCGGGGTCGGCTGTCGTGCTCTGGGCGGAGTGCGAACACACGATTCTTGGGGGAGACGCCCTGGGGGAGCGCGGGGTTTCTGCTGAGAGGGTGGGCGAGCAAGCGGCTTCCGCCTTAATTGCAGAATGGCGCAGCAGCGCGACCCTCGATCGCCACATGGCCGACCAGATCATCCCCTTCTTGGCGCTCTTTGGGGGGAAATTCCTCTGCGCGGAGCTGACTGATCATATAAAGACCAATATCTGGGCGGTGGAGCAGATCACAGGGAAGAAGATTGACGCCATCGAGCGGGCAGGGCTGTGGGAAATTGCTTTGGCTTGACCCCCGGCCTTTGTTTGGTTATAATACGCGCCAATGTAACCTGAGGTGATCCGGCTCAGGCCGTGCTGCAGCGAATCTGTAGGAACAAAGAATGGAAGGGCCAGCTGCCGAGGCGGACTGGCCCATTTTTTTTGCCGTGGGGAGGGTCGTTGTTATGGCCATGCTAGCCCTCGAAGACGGAAGAGTCTTTCGTGGGCGCGCTTTCGGCGCCCAGGGAGTTCTCTGCGGCGAAGTCGTCTTCAATACCGGCATGGCCGGCTACCAAGAGATCTTGACCGATCCGTCTTACGCCGGCCAGATCGTCTGCATGACCTACCCCCATATTGGGAACTACGGGATCAATAGCGAAGATATTGAGTCCTCTCGTCCGTGGGGCAGGGGGTTCATCGTGCGAGAACTCTCTCAAAGATTCTCTAACTGGCGCGGACAGATCAGCTTGGATCGTTATCTCCAAGAGCACAATATCGTCGGGCTGTGCGAGGTGGACACGCGGGCGCTGACGCGCCACATCCGGGAGCGCGGGGCGATGCGCGGCTGCCTCTCCAGCTTCGATGTTGATCCCCATGAATTAGTCGAGCGCGCTCGCTGCGCCCCTACGATCTCTGAGGTCAATTGGGTCAGGATCGTCGGCTGCACTTCACCCTCACCCCCGTCCCCTCTCCCCTCGGAGGGAGAGGGGAGAGAAGGGGTGAGGGGGCGAGGGGATGAGGGGGAGGGCCTGCACATCATCGTGGTGGACTTTGGCGTGAAGAGAAGTATTCTTAAGAATTTGCAAGCGCGCGCCCACAGAGTCACGGTCGTCCCGCACTTCTGGAGCGCCAAAGAGATTCTCAGACTCGACCCCGACGGCATCGTGCTCTCCAATGGCCCCGGCGACCCTGCTATTCTGAAAGATGCCATCCGCACCGCGCGCGCCCTGATAGATTCTGAATACTGCCCGATCTTTGGGATCTGCCTCGGCCATCAGATCCTGGGGCTAGCTTTGGAAGCGCGCGTGTATAAATTGAAATTCGGCCATCGTGGGGTCAACCAGCCCGTCAAAAATCTCCTCACACAGAGGGTCGAGATCACCTCGCACAATCACGGGTTCGCCCTCGCAGACTTGCCCGACGAGTTAGAACTAACACATATTAATCTCAACGACGGCTCGATTGAGGGCTTCCGGCACAAAAAACTCCCCGTCTTCGCCGTACAGTATCATCCTGAGGCCTCGCCGGGGCCGCACGACGCGCTCTCGCTCTTCGATCAGTTCTTCGATCTGATCAAAAGTTCACGGACATGCCCAAGCGCACGGATCTGAAAAAGATTTTCGTGATCGGTTCCGGACCGATTGTCATCGGCCAGGCGGGGGAGTTCGATTATTCGGGGACTCAAGCGTGCAAAGCGCTGCGTGAAGAGGGCTACGCAGTCATCTTGGTGAATAACAACCCTGCGACGATCATGACCGACCCGCAGAGCGCCTCGCGCGTCTATCTGGAGCCGCTCGTCCCGGAGATTGTGGAGAAGATCATCGCGCGAGAGCGGCCGGACGCGCTCTTGCCCACCGTGGGTGGCCAGACGGCTCTGAACTTGGCAAGAGAGCTGGCGCGATCGGGGATTTTAGAGCGATACGGGGTTGAGCTGATCGGCGCTTCCGAGCGCGCCATCGAGATCGCCGAAGACCGACTGCTCTTCAAAGAAACAATGGAGCGTGCGGGGCTGCCCGTGCCCAAAGGGGGCCTGGTGCGCTCTCTCGAAGAAGCCCGACGGATCTCACGAGAGCTGAGCTATCCCATCTTGGTGCGCCCGTCGTTCACGTTGGGAGGCGAGGGCAGCGGTGTCGCGCACTCAGAAGCCGAGCTGAGCACAGTCGTGCAGCGCGGGTTGGAGCTCAGCCCCGTGCACGAGGTCTTAGTCGAAGAGTCCGTCATGGGCTGGAAGGAATTTGAACTCGAAGTGATGCGCGACCGCAACGACAACGTCGTGATTATCTGTTCTATCGAAAATTTTGACCCGATGGGCGTGCACACGGGCGACTCGATCACCGTCGCGCCGGCGCAGACGCTCACAGACAAAGAGTACCAACAGATGCGCGATTGGGCGGTCAGAATCATTCGCGCTGTGGGCGTCGAGACTGGGGGGAGCAACATCCAGTTTGCCGTCAATCCCCGCGACGGGAAGATGCTCGTGATCGAGATGAACCCGCGCGTCAGTCGCAGCTCAGCGCTCGCGTCCAAAGCCACGGGATTCCCCATCGCGAAGATCGCAGCCAAGCTCGCCGTGGGCTATACCCTCGACGAGCTGACTAACGATATCACCCAAAAAACTCCGGCGAGCTTCGAGCCCACGCTCGACTACGTCGTCGTGAAAATTCCCCGATGGGACTTCGAGAAATTCCCTGGATCTGACACGACGCTCACCACGCAGATGCGCTCGGTAGGTGAGGTGATGGCGCTGGGGCGGACGTTCAAAGAAGCCCTGCAAAAAGCGATCCGTTCTCTGGAGATCGGACGATTAGGCTTTGGGGGAGAGCACGAGGAGCTTTTGCTCTCTGCGGAACTTATCCGAAGCTCTCTGGAGCGTCCCAACCCGCAGAGAATTTTCTCTCTCTCTCAGGCGTTGCTCGCCGGGGTCTCTATCGAAAAGCTGGCGCGCTGGACGGGGATAGACCCGTGGTTCTTAGCGCAGCTCGAAGAGATCGCGCTCTTGGAGAAGCGCATCCGTGGCTATGATCTTGCGACCTTGCCCCCAGAAGTGCTGTGGCAAGCCAAGCGTTTCGGCTTCTCGGATGCAGTGCTAGCAAAGATGCTCAAGACTTCTGAGAGGGCAGTGCGCGCACGACGTATCCAGCTTGGGATGCGCCCAGTCTATAAGAAAATCGACACGTGTGCTGCGGAGTTTGAGGCCCAGACGCCCTATCTCTACTCGACCTACGAAGCCGATGAGTGCGAAGCCGCGCCTACCCAAAGAAAGAAGGTGCTCGTGCTGGGCGGCGGGCCATATCGCATTGGCCAGGGGATCGAGTTCGATTATTGCTGTTGTCATGCGGCGATCGCTCTGCGCGAGCTGGGCTTTGAGACGATTATGATCAATTGTAACCCGGAGACGGTCTCGACAGATTACGACACTTCAGACCGACTGTACTTTGAACCCCTCACCCTCGAAGACGTTCTCAATACTCTTGAGATCGAAAGACCCCACGGGGTGATCGTGCAGTTTGGGGGCCAGACGCCCTTGAAGCTGGCGCTCCCGCTTGCCGAGCATGGTGTGCCCATCTGGGGCACGAGCCCAGAAAATATTGACTTGGCCGAAGACCGCGAGAAATTCAATCTCGTGCTAGAAGAACTGCAGGTGAGGCATCCGCGAGGGGGGATCGCGCGGACACGCGAAGAGGCCCTTGCCGTGGCGCGCGATCTGGGATTTCCCGTGCTGGTGCGCCCCAGCTACGTGCTGGGTGGGCGCGCTATGGCCATCTGCTACGATCAAAGCGATCTTGAACACTATATCGCTGAAGCCGTGCGCGTCTCGCCAGAGCATCCCATTTTGATTGACGAGTTCCTTCAAGACGCGATCGAGGTGGACGTGGATGCCGTCGCCGACGGCACCGACTGTGTGATCGGCGGGATCATGGAGCATATCGAGCGCGCGGGGATTCATTCGGGCGATAGCTGCTGCGTCCTGCCGCCGTTCACGCTCAGCGCAGAGATTCTTGAAGAGATTCGCGCTGTGACCAAGAAGTTAGCACGGCGCCTGCGCGTGGTAGGGTTGATCAACATTCAGTTTGCTGTTCAGAATGGGGCTCTCTACGTCCTCGAGGTCAATCCGCGGGCGTCGCGCACCGTGCCGTTTGTGAGCAAAGCCACAGGGCTGCCCCTGGCGAAGATCGCCGCCAAGGTGATGGCCGGGGTGACTCTGAGAGAGTTGGGACTGCGCACCGAGCCCACGGTGAAGGGGTTCCATGTCAAGGCTCCGGTCTTCCCCTTCGATAGATTCTTAGTAGACCCGGTCCTGGGCCCGGAGATGAAAAGCACCGGCGAAGTGATGGGCTCAGGGCGCACTCTTGGGGAGGCATTCGCCAAAACCCAGATGAGCCTCAAGAGCCGGCTCCCCACTCAAGGGCGCGTCTTTGTGAGCGTCAACGACCGTGATAAAGGGGCCATCGCTCCTCTAGCCCGTGCGTTGGCGGAGCTTGGCTTTAGGATCATCGCGACGCGCGGCACAGCGGAGCGTTTGCGTCGTGAGGGCCTTCCTGTGCAGATCATCAACAAGATAAGCGAGGGCCATCCCCACATCGGCGATGCGCTGGGTGCTGGGGAGATCGCGCTCGTCATCAACACACCGCGGGGCAAGCGCGCCCACCATGACGAAGCGGCGATGCGTATCAGCGCAGTTAAGCATCGTGTGCCGTATGTGACGACCATCGAAGGTGCGCGGATACTGATCGAAGCGATTCGGGCGCTCCAACAGGCTTCGCTTGACGTTCATCGTGCCGCCAAAGGTGGCACGGCGGACGGTCCAGGCGAAGCCTAGCATTAGCGCAAGCTCTGCAGGTACGCTACTAATGCTTGCAAGTCTTCGTCTGAGAGGTGGCCATAGCGCGGCATAGGCCAGGGAATCCCCTCGGTCGGACCGATGACATAGACCGAGAGCGGGTCTTTGAGGTGTTGCAGCTGCCAGTCGTCGGTGCGCCCGTGCGCGCCAGCTTTCGTAAGATTGGGCCCGATGGGCCCGCCGCTCTTGCCGATCATGTGACAGCCTACGCACCCTTGGCTGCTAAAGAGCGCTTTTCCGCGCTCGACTTGCTCGCGAGTGAAGCGCTCTGGGATACTCAGCGTGGGCTCTTCGCTGGGCTCGTGCGCAGGGGTGAACGTCTTCACGTACGCGACGAGCGCATCGAGCTCTTCTTTGGGAAGATACGCATAGGAATTCATCTTGCTGCCGGGGATGAGCTTGTGTGGGTCTATATAGTGTTCGCGCAGCCACCGTTCGTCGCGGCGCATCCCAGCGTTGCTTAAGCTTGGCCCCACAGGGAAGCCCACCAAGGGTCCTCCAGGCTCCAGCCGCGCCAGATGACACGACGTGCACCCTCCTGCCTGGAAGACGAGCTTGCCGCGCTCCACGAGATCAAGCCGGGCCAGCGGTGAGGCCGCGTGCTCTTCTTCGGTGCTTGCGGCTGAGGGCGTGTACCAGAAGCCCTCTAAGAGGGCGATCCCCTTCGCGGCGAAGACCCCAAGCCCAACCAAGAGAAAGATCACTAAGATCAGATCATTCCAGCGTTCGCGTCGCATGGCATCACCTTGTGAGTTCGCATAGATTTTGATGCTCCAGTATAGAGGACATGAACTTGATCTTCAACATGCTCTTCTTCCCCGCACCTGTCACATTGTCACGGCGCAAAGCGATTGACGATGGGCTGGCGCCAGTCGCGCCCAAACGCCCTTCGGGTGATCTTCGGCCCCACGGGGGCTTGGCGCCGCTTGTACTCGCTCTTCTGTATGAGCGCGATGATCGCGTGCACGACGCTTTGGGGAAGCTGGAGGGCTTGCGCGATCTCGTCGGGGCTCTGCCCCCGCTCGATGAACGCTTCGAGAACCCTGTCGAGATCGCGATAGGGTGCGGGCAGGTCGGCCTCGTCCGTCTGACCGGGGCGCAGCTCCGCCGAGGGCGGGCGCTCTAAGACCCTTTGGGGTATAACTTCAGACTGAGCATTGCGCCAGTGCGCCAGCTGATAGACCCTCGTCTTGGTGACGTCTTTGAGCACGCAGAACCCGCCGGCCATGTCACCGTAGAGCGTGGCGTAGCCTAGGGCCAGCTCGCTCTTGTTGCCCGCCGTCAAGACCAATCTTTTGAATTTATTCGAGAGCGCCATCCAGAGCACAGCGCGCAGGCGCGCTTGAATGTTCTCTTCAGTCGAGTCAGGCTGCGCCTTAGCCAAGACCGGAGCGAGCGCAGAGAGCGCGCCCGCGTAGAGCGCGTCTATGTCGAGCGTGATCAGCTGGATTTCAAGATTTTGGGCAAGAGCAAGAACATCTTCGTGGCTCATCGGCGATGTGAACCGCGAGGGCAGAAAGACCCCACAGACGTTCTGTGGGCCGAGCGCGTCGACAGCGATGCAAGCCACGAGCGCTGAGTCAATGCCCCCAGAAAGCCCGACGATCACCCGCTCGAAGCCGTTCTTGCGCACGTAGTCTTTCGTGGCCAGCACCAACGCGCGATAGACCTCCTCGGCTTCAGAGAGAGGCGGCTCGATGCGCGGGAGCGCTTTCTGCGCAGGGTACGTCCCAACAGGACGGGGGAGCTTGATGACGGACACCTGAGACCTCACCCCGCCTGCGGCACCCCTCTCTGCTTCAGAGAGGGGTTGGGGAGGAGGTGAGAGACTGAGATCGGCAACCAAAAGATCTTCAGTGAACGCTTTGGCCCGCGCCACTATCTTCCCGTCTCGGTCATAGATCAAGCTCTGGCCGTCGAAGACGAGCTCGTCTTGGCCGCCTACGAGGTTGCACAGGGCGATGGCGACGTGCTCGCGCGCCGTGTGCGCTGCTAGCAGGGCCTCACGCTGAAAATTTTTCTGGATCTCATAGGGCGAGGCTGAGATATTGAGAATGAGCTGGGCTGCGGCGCGCGCTTGAGCGCCGATCGGGCCATCAGGGCGCCATAAATCTTCGCAGATCGTGACCCCGAACGAGAGATGCCCGTCGGTGAAGAGAAAAAGCTTTTCGCCGGGGTGAAAGTAGCGCAGCTCGTCGAAGACCCCGTAAT
>JAILZC010000010.1 GCA_023512665.1 Candidatus Bipolaricaulota bacterium
GAGCGATCTCGCCCCGCGGCGGCGGGGCCAGGCAAGTCGTGCGTCAGCGCACCGGCGGCGCGTACATGATGCCGCCCCGGTTCCACAGCGCGTTGACGCCGCGCGGCAGCGCAAGCGGGGTCTTGGGCCCGACGTTGCGCTCGAAGATCTCGCCGTAGTTACCGACGGCCTTGATCGCGCGCACCATCCAGTCGCGCTCCAGCCCGAGCAGCTTGCCGGTGTCTTCGCTCTTGCCGAGCAGCCGCTGCACGACCGGGTCCTGGCTCTCCGCCAGCATCTTGTCGACGTTGGCCTGCGTGACGCCGTATTCCTCGGCCTCGATCAGGCCGTAGATCACCCATTTGACGATGGCGAAGAACTCGTCGTCGCCACGGCGCACGACCGGCCCGAGCGGCTCCTTCGAGATGAGCTCGGGCAGGATCACGTGCTCGGCAGGATTCTTCGCCTCCTTGTTGCGCACCGAGGCCAGGCCCGAGGCGTCGGTCGTGTACGCGACGCAGCGGCCGGCGAAATAGGCGCCGGTGGCGGCTTCCACCTTCTCGAACACCACCGGCTTGATGTCCAGCTTGTTGGCGCGCGAGAAGTCGGTCAGGTTCTTCTCGGTCGTGGTGCCGGACTGCACGCACACGGTGGCGCCCTTCAGCTGTTTGGCGCTCTTGATCTTGCTTTTGACCGGCACCATGAAGCCTTGGCCGTCGTAGAAGGTCGTGGGCGCGAAGTTGAAGGGCAACCCCACGTCGCGATCGAGCGTCCACGTCGTGTTGCGGATGAGCACATCAATCTCGCCTGCTTGCAGGGCGGGGAAGCGCGTGGCCGCGGTCACCGGACGGTACTCGACTTTGTTCGGATCATTGAAGATCGCCACGGACAGGGCTTTACAGTAATCAACATCGAAACCGCTATAGTTCCCTTGAGGGTCAACGAACCCAAATCCCGGCACAGCGTTATTCACTCCGCAGATGAGCTTGCCGCGAGCTTGGACCTTGCCCAAGGTCGTCGCCGGCTGGCCTTGTCCGATGGAGAGCAAGGGGAGCACCAACAACACCACTAACCCGACAGCGAGAATCTTCTTGCGCATGTAAACCCCTCCTTTGGGTTTTGAGTGCTGAGTGACGACTAATGAATGTGCGCGAAGATTGATCACCTCCTTCGGGGGAGATTATAAACCGAGACTCTAGCTGCTGGCAACTGTGCACCCTTGCAGAGTGCCCCGCTCTGCGGCATAATCTCTTTGGTGATTCTGCCAAGATGAGTTTGATGAGGGCGGTGCGCTTATGAGGGCCCGCCTTGCTAATTTTCTCGCAACGACAGCTGCGACCATCGCTGGGACGTTCATCCCGCTCTATGCCCATCAGCTGGGCGCGGACGACGTCGGCGTGGGGCTGCTCGCGGCCTTGAGCGCCCTGACTGTCACGGTCGCGGGCTTGCTCGCTGGGCGTGCTGCCGATCGCTACGGCACCCGGCAGTTTATCGTTTTAGGACTTTTGGCTTCGGCGATCTCCACGCTCTTACAGGTCTTTGCGTTTGACTTTGTCTCGCTCGTTTTGCTCAGAGCTATGAATGGGATCGCTCTGGGCGTCTATCCCGCGGCGCTCATCTCCCACGTCCAAGCGTCCAAGGAGCGCCTGGGGCAGTTTTCGGCGTTTGGGTCATTGGGCTGGACTGCGGGAGCCTTGCTCGCCGGGACAATCGCGACGTACTTCACGATACGCGGGACGTTCGTCGCGGCGTCTCTGCTGTTTTTTATAGCATATCTGTTAGCGCTGCGATTTGGCGTGCGCCTGCCAGACCCCGCTCCCGAAAAGCCGGCGTCGCTGTGGGAGGTCTTTCTGCGGCATCGCTCGACGTTCATCTCCGTGCTGATCCGCCATGTTGGGGCTCATATGCTCTGGGCCTTCTGGCCGCTTTTTTTGCAGCAGCTTGGGGCGGACTACTTCTGGATCGGCATGACGTCGGCGATCAACAGCGGGACGCAGTTTCTCGTGATGTACTTTCTCACAGACCGAGCATGGAGCACGGGGATGCTTCGGTTGGGCTTATTGCTGTCGAGTGTCACGTTCATGACATTCGCGCTCGCCCCCAATTTCTGGTGGATTCTGCCGACACAGATACTGTTGGGCATCTCGTGGGCATTTCTCTATGTGGGGGGCTTGCGCGCAGCGACCGAGAACCATCCCAACCCCGGCGCAGCGTCGGCGATCTTTACGGGAGTATTGAACATCTCGATGGTCATCGGGCCGGCTCTGGGGGCGGCGCTCGTGCCCCTCGGCGGGTATTATATGCTCATCTATGTCGGGGCAGCCCTGGCGTTCGTAGCGTTTCTCTACCGGCACATCAGTTTAGTCCGAGCTCGCGCTTGCAGAGCCTCTTCAAGCTTGCTATCCTAAAGCTATGTTCGATCCTAAAGAGAACCACGATATACCGAGCACATCCTCGGAAATAGCTTCAGAGGACCCTGTGGTCGTGTCACGCAAGCCCTGGCTCTCGCGGCTCCTCAACAGTGTCGGCGTGCCCACCAGCCCGGCTGTCGATTGGCTGCTCGACTGGGTCGGCGTCTTGGGGGTCGCGGTGCTCATCACGCTGGTCACGGTCAACTACGCCGTGGCGCGCGTCTACGTGCCTACGGGTTCGATGGAGCCGACGATCATGCCCGGGGATAGCTTCTTTGTAGACATGCTGACGTATCACTTCCGCAAGCCTGCGCCGGGGGATATTATAGTCTTCTGGCGGTGTGATGGGGGCAAGTGCGATCGCTTGGTGAAGAGGCTCATTGCTACAGGCCCGGCGACCGTGGAGATTCGCGACTGCATCGCATATGTGAACGGCCAGCCCCTGACGAGCGCTGCTTTTAACCATCCGGGCCATCCCGACCCTCGGCGTAACTGTTACTCTTCCACAGGGCAGGAGAGCTGGGAGGTGCCCGAAGGGTTCTACTTCGTGCTGGGAGACAACACTCACAACAGCTACGACAGTCGCTATTGGGGGCCATTCCCGGAGAAGGACTTTATCGGAGAGCCGTTCTTGAGGGTGTGGCCCTTCACGAGAATTGGCTTTATGAACGGCTACTTCTGGAGTGCCAAGTAGCTATGCTTGTCGTCAAGTCTGGGCTAGATATTATCGTGCGGTTGCAGCCAGGGGAGGACTTTTTTGAATCTTTGGGCTCGCTGAACCTGACGGCAGGGGTGTTGGTGGGCGGGATCGGGATGCTTCGCGACGTCACGCTGGCGTTTTGGACGGGGAAAGAATATAAAGAGCACAGAGTGCCTGGGCCAGCGGAGCTGCTGTCGCTTCAAGGGAATTTTTCTCTGAGGGAGGGCAAGTCGCACATTCACTGTCACGCTGTATTGGGGCTTGAGGACGGCTCGACGGTGGGCGGGCACCTCTCCAGAGCGACCGTGCACGAGACAAACGAAATCTATATCAAAAAGCTTGTGGGAATCGTGATGGAGCGCAAGCTGGAGCCCAGCGGGCTGTGGGGGCTCTATCCCAGAGTAGGGATAGAGTGGGTTTCACAGATCCTCACGAAACTGGTTCCAAGACGCCGATTTGGAAAGCCTTGAGCGCATCGCTTGGCACCCTGGTTGTGACATCGAGCACTTCAATCCCGTAGAGACGGCCATCGTGGTCATAATCGAGGAGAATCCCGGGTTGAATCTCTTCGGTGCGTGCTACTTTCCCTTCCCCATCTTCGCCAAAGCGAATATACAGGGCGTCAGCTTGCTTAGAGTAAGTGACTTGCATAGTTAGCTCCTCCAGTAGACTGTTCTCACATAAAACTCGTTAGGGTGTAGCTCAAAGGCCACGGCGAGTCGTCTACCGCTAATATCAGTCTCTCGCACCAGCGTTCCTGGCGTTGTCCCTGGCCGTTCGAGAATTGGGTGCCGCAGGGCTTGTTCAACCATGTCCTCGCTGATACCACGTTGCCGCATGCGCATTCGGGCATGAGGATCATAGCGGATCACCGGCTTTGCCATGATCGTTGGCTGGGCACTGTTAGCTTTATTAGTGTATCATGGCTGGTGGAGTGATGCAAACTTTATAGTTTATGCTTCTCTTCTTTTGATACTCCAACACGGCGTGGAAGCACTGCTCATCAGCCCCGATATACTCTGGCGGGATGATGCCCTTCTGCGTGAAGAGCCCTTCGAGCACGAGCGTCGCTACCGCCGTGCACGTGTAGCCCGTCGTGCGCGCCATCGAAGAGATTTTGCGCTCGGAGTCGAAGCGATCGAACAGCTCATAGATATATTCTTTGCGTTGCCCATTCTCTGTGCCCCGGATCGTCACGCGCATCACGGTAAATTCTGGCTCGTCGGGCTCAAGCCGCCACTTGGGGAAGAGCAGCTTGGCCGTCACGTCCAAGGGGCGAATTTGTGCGCCATTGATCTCGATAGGGTCTTTGCTGAAGAACCCCGTTTCCTGAAGCACTCTGATATATTCGCTGTGCCCTGGGTAGCGCAGAGTCTTCTCGCGCATGGTGGGAATCTTCATAGTTTTGAGTAGGGTTCTCAAGCCGTCGGTGTTGAACGCTTCTAGAGTGCCGATCTCGTCAAACTCGATATACTCTAAATCAGAGAGCGCCTCGCGGACGACGAGCTTTCCCTCTACGATAAGGCGCGCTGGTCTCGTATATTCTTCGATAACGTCAATGGGCGAGAACGGCGCTTTGTACTGATAGGGCCACGTTCGCTTCACGGGCATCCCGCCCACCACGCACTCGTAGCTCTCCACGGCCATCCTTGCATTGTGATAGCCCAAGAGAATATTGCACATCCCAGGGGCGACGCCACAGTCAACGACCGCCGTGACGTTCTTTTGTTTAGCGAGCTCGTCGAGCTCAAACGGGTCTTCAGCGAAGAACGAGATGTCTACGATATTTCTTCCACTCTCGATAACCGTCTTGAGAGTTTGAAACCCCAAAAATCCCGGCACAGCCCCGATCACAAGATCGTGCTCTGCGACGAGCTTTTTGATAGTTTCGACCTGAGAGAGATCGGCTGTGATCGTGTGTATGGGGGCTTCTTCGCGCAGCCGCGCGAGCCTCTGCTCGTCCACGTCCACGGCCGTAACGGCATAGCGAGGCGCGAGATCTAAGGCGATGGCCCGCCCGACCATGCCCGCACCCAGAACGATCACGCGCTTCATAGTTGTTGAAGAGGATTCAGCCAGCGCACCTGAGGAAAACGAGCAAAGTCTCCATCGGTGCTACATAAGATTAAGTTATGTTCAATAGCCAACGCTGCTAGGTGTGCATCAGGGATGAGAGTGGGATGATCTACTACCTTGCGCAGAAGCTCTCTTAGGATTTGAGAGTGGCTCTCAGTGGGTTGAGGAATCCATACAGAGGGCAGGGCCAACCATTCTTCGACACGGCTCCAGGCTTCCGTGATAGACACAGGACGTTCAAAGATACGGGGGTTGGTCACCAATCGCATAAATGCTAGCAGGGATGGCCACGGAAGTCCCACACGAGACTCATTGAGTTGCTCCTCCAGCCAGCGCCGTGCTGCTTCATGATGGGGGAGCGTCGGCACATGGGCATAGATCAAAATATTTGCGTCGATGAGGATCATCAGAACGCCTCGCCCTCAGCGATCGCCAAAGCCTCGGCGACATTGTCTAGGGAGTCCACAAGGCAACGTCCCACAATAAGGGGGCGCACTTTGTAAGCACACTCCATGTGAGGGGGCTTTTCCAACTGAGAAAGACCTTTACGGAGGGCCGCATTGATCAGTTCCTTCAAGGGCTTCTTGGAAGATGCACGAAGCCGCTTGAGAAGCGCTGCTACGTCATCATCTAGAGTAATCGTTGTGCGCATATATCACACCATACAAAATCTGATACTTTGATGCAAGCCTTCATCCCAATCGCGCTCCGATCTGGACTTTGTAGCCGTTGACGAAATCCCGCCCGCTCATGCGGCGCTTGCCCGCCGGCTGCACTTCTGTGAGCTCCAGCGCGTCTTGGCCACACTGGATTATCGGGCCTGCGGCGCTGATCGAGAGAATCTGTCCCGGCTCGACGCTCGCTGTGCTAGGCACGACACGGCTGGCGTAGAGCTTCAGGCGCTGCCCTTGCCAGAACGTATACGCCCCCGGCGATGGATTGAGCCCGCGAATGAGATTGAAGATCTTGAGTGCGGGCTGGGCCCAATCAATCTGACCCAGAGAATCTTCGATCTTTGGGGCGAACGTTGCCTGGGAGTGATCTTGCGGGCGCGGCACAAGCGTCCCTCGTTCAAGACCTTCGAGGGTGCGCAGCACCAGATCCGGCCCCAACGCCGCGAGTTTGTCGTGGAGCGAGCCCGCCGTGTCTTCATCGCTGATAGGGACGCGCTCTTGGAGCAGAATATCCCCGGCGTCCATCTCTTCGTTCAGCAAAAACGTAGTCAGGCCAGTCTCGCGCTCGCCATTGATGATCGCCCACTGAATGGGAGCCGCCCCGCGATACCTGGGCAGGAGCGACGCATGGAGATTGATGCACCCATACTTGGGAATCTCTAGGAGTCTCTTGGAGAGAAACTGCCCGAATGCGATGACCACGATGACGTCGGGACTGAGGGTCTTGATGAAGGCAACTTCGCGATTGATCTTTTCGGGCTGGTAGACGGGTAGGCCCAACTCTTGGGCGACTTTCTTGATAGGGGGAGGTGTCAGCGTAAGGCCGCGCCCGGCGGGCCGATCCGGTTGGGTGAAGACCGCGAGAATCTTGTGCGTGTGCGCGAGCGCCCGCAGCGTGGGAACGCCCAGCGGCGCTGTGCCCACAAAGATCACGTTCATCAGAAGACTTTGGCACCTTCTCTCTTGCGCACCTTCGGCCCTTCTTTCTGCAAGCGCTCGTACTCTTTAAGCAGCATCAGGCGTTTCGTCTGGCTGAGATAATCAATGAAGAGCACTCCGTCTAAGTGATCGATCTCGTGCTGCAGGACCCGCGCTGCGAGTCCATCGCGCTCTAAGAGAATTTCGTTGCCGTCGGGATCGAGCGCCCGCACCGTGACGCGGGCTGGGCGGGGGAACTCGGCTTCAATTCCGGGAATGCTCAAGCACCCCTCGACCCAGATCTCCGTCTCGTCGCTCTTGTGGAGAATTTCTGGGTTGATGAGCGCGTAGAAGTCGTCTTCGACGTCGATAGTGATAATTCTTTTGAGGACGCCCACCTGCGGGGCAGCCAAGCCGTAGCCCTTCGCTAAGACCATCGTTTCGATCATGGCGTCAGTGAGCCGTCTGATCTCGTCGTCAATGGCCGAGATCGCTTGGGCGCGGCGGCGCAAGATCGGGTCTGGGTACTTGCGGATTCTCAGAGCCATACTTCCCAAATTATACGGGGGCTTGGGGCGTTCGTGCCAGTTCTGCTCTCAGCTCTTGAACGAGAGCGTCCAGCCCTTGAGCGTAGGAGAGCTCGCGCTTGGCCCCGTCGCGCCGCCGCCGTAGCTCTATCGTTTTGTTTTGAGTATTGCGTGGGCCGATTGTGATGCGATACGGAATCCCGATGAGATCGGCGTCGTTGAATTTGACCCCGGCGCTCTCGGCGCGATCATCGTAGAGCACCTCAAGGCCCGCAGAGCGCAAGAGAGCGTACATCTTTTCAGCGAGCTCTGTCTGCTCAGCTCGATCGGTGTTGAGCACGAGCAAGATTATCTGAAATGGCGCGATCTCCTCCGGCCAGATGATGCCCTTCTCGTCATGATGAGCCTCGACGACCGCAGCCAGTAGCCGTCCAACACCGATGCCGTAACAGCCCATAATGAGAAATTTTTCGCTCCCGTCTTTGGTGAGGACTTTTGCGCCCATCGCTTCGCTGTAGCGCGTGCCCAGTTTGAAGATATGCCCAAGTTCGAGGGCGTTCTTGAGCACCAGCGGACTCTGACAAGTGAGGCAGGGGTCACCCTCGCGGGCGAGCGCGATGTCTGCAACTACGTCGGCGATAAAGTCTCGACCGTAGTTGACGTTTTTCAGGTGAAAGCCCTCTCTGTTGGCGCCAGAGACGAGATTTCTCTCGGCGATCACCGAGTCGTCAACGATGATCTTTACTGTGCTTTGTTTTGGCAACCCAACGGGGGAGGCATAGCCCGGCACTGCGCCGATGGAGCGAATCTCGGCTTCGGTTGCGGTGCGGAGCGTGCGCGCGCCTATGGCGTTGGCAAGCTTGGTCTCGCTGACTTCGAGGTCGCCGCGAATTACCGCGAAGAGAAGATCTGTCTCGTGAGCGACGCAGAAGACAGCTTTTGCCGTGCGCGAGGGCGCGATCTTGAGAAACTCCGACAGAGCCTGAATGCTCTCGCACCCTGGCGTGGCCACTTCTTCAAGCGGGAGCATGGGCTCCGTGGGGTTGGCCGGGGCTTTGAAGAGCTTTGCGATCCCGCGATTTGCCGCGTAGCCACAGTGTTCACAGAGCGCGACTTGGTCTTCGCCAGCGTCGCTGAGCACCATAAATTCATGCGAGTCTCTTCCCCCGATCAGCCCCGGGTCTCCTTGAACGATGACAGGATCGAGCCCGCACCGTCGGAAGATCTTTTCGTATGCTTGACGGATCTTTGGGTAGAACGCGTCGAGATCGTCTTCGGAGCTGTGGAAGCTATACGCATCTTTCATAGTAAATTCGCGGACTCTGATCAACCCGCCGCGTGGGCGCGGCTCATCGCGAAACTTCGTCTGAATCTGATAGAGCACCAACGGGACTTGACGATATGATCGGATCTCGCGGCGCACAATGTCCGTGACGGCTTCTTCGTGTGTCGTCGCCAAGATAAGCTCGCGCTCGGCGCGATCCTTGAAGCGCACTAATTCCGGGCCGTACTGGTACCATCGTCCCGACTCCTGCCAAAGCTCTGCAGGTTGGACGATGGGCATAGAGATCTCCTGGCCGCCGATGGCGTCCATCTCTTCTCTGATAATCTTTTCGATCTTGAGCCGAACTCGCTGCCCCAGGGGGAGCAGTGTGTAGATGCCCGCAGCGGCAGATCGAATGAACCCAGCTCGCACTAGGAGCTTATGGCTGATGAGCTCGGCTTCTTTTGGGGCGTCGCGCAACGTCGGGATGAGCATCTGTGAGAATCTCACAAAGACCTCCTCTTGCTGATTCAAAGGGATAGTGAGAAGACCAAGGCCTGAGCCGCGCTAAGCGCGGGCGGCCTCTGTAGGCAGCGGGGCAAAAATCTCAAACCAAGCCATGCAAAAATTATAAGCGATAGCACATCTTGTGCCACCTGTGCTTAGGGCGAGGCTCGGTTGGTGCGCCGGGCGAAGCGCCGCAAGGCGCGCCACGTCTGCGCGAACGATCTATTCTGGAGAAGCTTTTGGATGAGCCAACCGTGCTGGAGTCGTCGCAGCGCGATACGCTTTTGAGGGACGTCCATCACGAGCACGCCTAGCAGGAAGAAGACAAACCCCGGCATGACCGGCAGGATCGAGCCGAGCGTCCCTAAGATGAAGAACATCAGCGCAAGACCGTTGCGCACCACGCTGCGCACCGATAAGGGCACTAAACCCCACAGGCGCTTGAGCATCAGCGCCGAAGCGAGAAACGAGAGCACTCCGATCAGCGCGTTGAAGAGCGCCCAGAGAAATTGCATATTACGCTCCCCTATACTCCATCACGGTTTTAACGAGTTCGTCTACTAATTGCTCTTCCGGCACGCGCTTGTAGGGTTTCCCGTCAACATAGATCGTCCCGGACTTCTCGTGCCCCACCAGCCCAATGTTGGAGTGCAGCGCCTCCCCTGGCCCGTTCACCACACACCCAATAAGAGAGATTTTGATAGGCTTGTCGAGGTTCTCTAAACGCTTCTGGACTTCTGTGACAATTTTTTCTAAATCTATCCCGATGCGACCGCACGTCGGGCACGAGGTGTACCGAATCCCGCGCCAGCGAATGTCGAGCGCCGCGAGGATCTCATAGGCGACCTTGACCTCGCGCACCGGATCGCCCGTCAGTGATACGCGCAGCGTGTCCCCGATCCCCTCTTCTAGAAGTGTCCCGATCCCGATCGCCGAACGCACGACTCCGGCGTCGCCCAGCCCCGCCTCCGTCACGCCCAAGTGTAACGGATACTCGATCTGCTTTGCGATCAATCTGTACGACTCGATCATCACCCGCACGTCGGTGGATTTGAGCGAGACGACGATGTCCGAAAAGTTATTGTCTTCTAGGATTTCGATCTCGCGCAAAGCAGCCTCGACCATCGCCTCGGGGGTGGCGCCCTCGTGCTTCACCAAGAGATCTTTGGGCAGCGATCCCGAATTCACTCCAACCCGAATGGGAATCCCTCGATCTTTAGCGGCCTTGACGACCTGCTCGATCTTCGCTCGGTCGGTGATGTTGCCCGGATTGAGCCTCAGTTTGTCCACACCTTGCTCGATTGCTTTCAGTGCCAAGCGATGGTCGAAGTGGATGTCGGCGACCAATGGGATATGAATGCGCTTCTTGATTTCGGCGAGCGCGTTGGCTGCGTCCATGTTTAAGACGGCGACCCGCACGATCTCGCAGCCGGCTTGCTCGAGTCTGTGAATCTGTCGGACGGTCGCCTCGACGTCGCGCGTGTCTGTAGTTGTCATCGACTGCACTAGGATGGGGTTGTTCCCACCGAGCAC
>JAILZC010000099.1 GCA_023512665.1 Candidatus Bipolaricaulota bacterium
AGACATGGAAGAGATACTGTTTCACAAGATCGGGGTACTCGCGCACCGCTGTTGTCAGATCACAAAAGATGATCCCCTTGGCGCGCACCGGCTCAGGGATTTGCGTGGTGAGCACCTGCGCGTCAATCTGAATATGAACAGCCTCGCGCTCGGTGGCGAACTCGCTCACGCGAGCGCCGGTGGCGTTCTGCTGGACAAGATCAAACGCATCGAGATCGAGCCCGCGGATCTTCGTGTAGCGCGACTCCGGCAATGACAGCTTGTGTAGGGACTCGAATGCCTCCAGGCGCTTCTGGGTGAGCCACGCGGGGTCGCGGCGCTGGGTCGCTCGCTCTTTGACGGCGTCCATAGAGAGTCTTTTCATACAAGCTCGCTTTGGCCGACCCCTCAGAGTACCCCCCTCTCCTGGGTGGAGGAGGGGGGTTGGGCATTTAAGGAGGGGAGAGGGGTCAGCGCTATTTTACCCAACCGAGCCCTCCATTTCAAGTTGGATCAACCGATTGAATTCAATAGCGTATTCCATCGGTAATGTCTTGGTAAACGGCTCCATAAATCCCAAGACGATCATCGAGAGGGCTTCCGACTCCGAAAGCCCGCGCGACTGCAGATAGAAGATCTGATCATCGCCGACTTTCCCGACGGTCGCTTCGTGGCCGATGGTCACTTGGTCTTCGTCAATCTCGATATACGGGTAGGTGTCAGAGCGCGAGCGTTCGTCTAGGATCAGGGCATCGCAGCGCACGTTGGACTTCGAGTGGTGGGCGCCCTTGGCCACGACCAATTGTCCACGATAGCTGGCGCGCCCGCCATCTTTACTGACGGACTTGGAGACGATCGTAGATGTCGTATATGGAGCGGCGTGGATGGCTTTCCCCCCGGTATCTTGGTGCTGGCCCTTGCCGGCAAACGCCACGGAGAGAATATCGGCCCGCGCGCCCTTGCCGAGCATATAGACAGCAGGATACTTCATCGTGAGGCGGGAGTTGTGCACGATCAAGCCGTTGGCAATGAAGTTATGGACGCCTTCGACTTCGATGTCGTAGACCGGCTCCTCCCCTAAGGGTTCAATAGCGAGCACCTTGACAAACTCGACGGAGGGCCGCGGTGCAACTTTAGTGCGAATTATCTCTAGATCGCGTAAGGGCAGATTGAGATAGTGCGTCGTGTACGTGCCCTGGTACTGCCCCAAGAGCACTCGTTCTCGCGAGTAGCTCGAAATCTTTAGGGGGTTAAGCCCACAGGAGATCATCAGGAGCTTGAGGTCTTCTAAGAGTTCGCGGTTGCAGCTGGCAAACGTCAGCTGGCCATAGAGCTGGCCGTCTTTCCCTCGATGCTGACGGATATGGCCATCGGCATCGAGATAGCCCTCGATGAACGCAAGCTTTTGGCGTACCGGCAACCCAAAGACCCACCGTGGGATGCGCTTCTCTTTCGCAGTGCCCGAAAGCCCCAAAGAAAGCAAGAAATCGGCAAGAGCGGCTGAGCCGACCGTCACGCTGATCCCTTTAGGCTTCCAGCCTACAGCGAAGATCTCTTGTAACAGCTTCATCAGCGCGAGGCGAGCGGGATCGCCCTCCGGCACGGCAAAGTATACTCTTCTGGGGACGCCGTTTGGCCCACGCTCGATGAAGCCGTCCCCGAGATAGAGCCCCAAGAGCCACATCAGCTCTTCCGTAGTCTCGCGCGGGAGATGCGGCTTGACCTTGATACGCTTCAGCTGGGGCTGATAGTCAATGCGATAGGGCTTGCCCTCATCAGGTACCCCCTGACTCAGCGCGATGTAATCGCCGACCTGGAGTTGTTCCAGGGGCTTCCACACCAGGTGCCATTGCTTCCCAGCTCGCTGCAAGGCTAAGAATGGATGGTTCGCCGTGGCTTTGATCTCTCGATAGTTTTCTGTAATGAGCTTGAAGACGGGCTTGACTCCCGTGCATACAATGCCCTTCACGGGGTGCTTGACGATCTCCAGTGAGTTGAGATCGAGGGCGTAGATCCAATCGTTGGGCTTGATCTCGGTGATATTGACCTCCCCGCGCGGATTGAGGAAGACCTTCGTATCTGCTGTCAGACACCCAATATTCGCGTCCACCCATTCGACCGTCGCGTCTTCGTAGGCCACGGCGCGCTTGGTGACGAGATTGTAGACGTCGTTGGACCAGTTTTGGAGCGTCGTATATCGCAAGTGCGCCCCGCGCTTGGCGATGAGCTCGACGACAGCAGAGTGCAATGATTCTTTGGAATAGATGGGCGCGGTGCAGTTGTGCACCGCAAAGCCGCGCACCAAGTACGAGCTTGGCCCCTCGACGTCGAGATTGAAGACGAACCCGTCATAGGGCGCGCGCTCGATCTCTTTGAGGGGTACTAAGAAATATCTGTCCGTCTGGCGGATCTCGCTCCACTGTTTATCAGCCGTGTACACGATAATATATTGATCTTTTCTATGAATCTTTCTGCCGTGGATCACATCGTCGCCGCCGGGGCGCACTTGAATGCTCGCATAGATGCCCTTGCGGGCCAGAAGCTCCTGGAGCTGTTGAGCGAGCGTCTCCGAAGCCGTGGCCGCGCGATACATCACGCTGTTGCCCTTGTCACAGACGTTACCATCACCACGGAAGTAAGCATCTAAGAGAGGCTCGATTTGTTCTGGGGGTAAGGCCATGAGTTCATCACTGAGGCGCTTCGTCGCTGCGCCCTTCCCACACGCTGCTGTACAGATATCCATCAGCTCCTGCGAGTAGACGATCACGTTCACTGCGTGCCTGCTGGGCAGTGCTGTGATGCTTGGCTTCTTCCCCGCTACTTTTTCAATGAGCTCACAGACTTCGGCGATCGTCTTGCGCTCGTGCGCTCCAAAGGAGAAGCTCACAACAGGCACGTGCAGCGCCTGGTTCACGAACGCCGAGCCCTCAGCGAGGTAGTACCCCAAGAGTTTGAGCAGCTCTGAAGAATATTTGGAGTTATAGCCCTGAGCTTGCACCTTGGGGAAGACCAAAAAGTCTCCCACGGTCAATTCGCCCGCTGGCACATACTCTGGTTGCGCTGTTAAGAGCTTTTTAGTGTCTACTTCGGGGAGCCAGCCGTTGCGGGGCTTGCGCCTCTGTAGGACTTGGGAGCGGCGCACGGCCAGCACAGGATGCTCTGGGGTCAGTCGGAACGCATTGTAGGGTGAGATGGGCTTAATAGTGAGCATCTCTCCGCGATAGGGCCGCACCATCGTGGCGCGCACGCGGGCCTTCTCGCCGTTGTCGGCGATCACGTAATCTCCCGGCTTTAAGCCCTCGATATTCACCCAGCGATCGCCGACGCTCACTTGCTCGCCACCGGGGAGGCACCCTTCAATATAATGCACACGTGCGCCCTCGTCGGCGATAATGAGCGTGCGCTCGAACTGCCCCATCTGCGGCGCGTTGATTCTGAAGTACGCCTGCAAGGGGATTTCGACGTGTACGCCCTTTGGAACATAGATGAAGGACCCTCCCGACCAAGTGGCAGAATTGAGCGCCGCGAATTTGTTGTCCGTGGGGGGAATCACCGTGCCGATATACTCTTTTACGAGATCGGGATACTCGCGCAGGCCGTCGTCCATGCTGAGGAAGATTACGCCCTTCTTCGCTAAATCCTCACGGATGGAGTGATAGACGACCTCGGAGTCATACTGTGCGCCGACCCCCGCCAAGAACTTGCGCTCGGCTTCTGGAATCCCCAAGCGGTCAAATGTCTTCTTGACTTCCTCGGGGACGTCCTCCCAGCTGCGCGCCCCCTTGTCCATAGGCGTCGCATAATACGTGATCTTGTCGAAGTTGATGTGAGAGAGATCGCCGCCCCAGGTGGGCATGGGCTTCTTCAAAAAGACTTCGTAGGCGTGGAGACGGAACTCGCGCATCCACTGCGGCTCGTTCTTGATCGCCGAAATCTCTTCGACGACCTCGCGCGACAGCCCCGGCTTCAACACGTATTTATACTTATCTGTGGGGTAGCTGAACGCATAGCGGGAATAATCGCGGTCGTAGGTCTCCCTCTCCTTCTCTGCTGTCGGGCGCTTCTTCTCCCCTAAATGTCGGACTTCCTCGATCTTTTTGGTCATCTAGCTCACCTCGGCTTTGGCGTCGTTCACCAGCCAATCGTAGCCCTTGGCTTCGAGTTCATGAACTAAGCTCTCGTCGCCGCTGCGCACGACGCGCCCATCAATCATGACGTGTACGAAGTCGGGCTTAATGAAATTGAGAATTCTCTGATAGTGTGTGATCACTAACGCGCCGAAATCCGGGCCGCGCAGCTGATTGACGGCCTCGGCGACGATCTTGACGGAGTCAATATCTAAGCCCGAGTCCGTCTCGTCCAAGATCGCGATCTCCGGTTTCAAAATATGCATCTGGACGATCTCCGCACGCTTCTTCTCCCCGCCGGAGAAGCCCACATTGAGATAGCGTTGCGCGAACGACTCGTCCATCTTCAAGAGCTTCATCTTCTCTTGGAGGTCTTTGCGAAACTGTGAGAGCGCCTTAGCGTCGGCCTTCTTGTCGGGCTGGCCGTTGGGAGCCGGAGCGAAGCGGGCTTTTTTCACCGCCCACAGGAAGCGCCCCAGCGGGACCCCCTGAATCTCAAGAGGGTACTGAAATGCCAAAAAGAGCCCCAGTCGGGCGCGCTCGTCGGGTTCCAACTCAACAATATTTTTTCCCTTAAAGAGCACTTCGCCGCTGGTAACTTCGTACTTGGGGTGGCCCATCAACGCTAACGCTAGGGTGCTCTTCCCCGAGCCGTTGGGGCCCATGATCGAGTGGATCTCTCCGGTTCTGACCGTCAGCGTCAGCCCTTTGAGAATCTCTTTCCCTTCGACGCTCACGTGCAGGTCTTTAATCTCCAACGCCTGTGTCATAGTCAAAAATCGGTGTGTTCTCCGTCCCGCTTATATAAACCATGGTATGGCCAAGATAAAGACTTAATATCATTTCTTTCCGCTGCTGATTTTCATAGGTCTTTATATAGTTTTCCATTTGAATGATTCTTTTTTCTAG
>JAILZC010000100.1 GCA_023512665.1 Candidatus Bipolaricaulota bacterium
GAAACGCGGTGACGATGAGTTTAAAATTCTCAGCGATCGCTCTGTTCTCTAACTTGCAGAAGCTGTAGAGTCTATGCTGTCCGTCAATGACCCAGGCGATCCCGTAGCGTTCGGGGATGTGCAGTGTGCCCACGTTGCCGTTGGCGGGTTCCCAGCGCACGCCCTCTTCAAAGCTCACGATGATATTATTGGGGAAGTTGACTTCGAGCTTCTCTTTCGAGAGTTCAGCGGCGATCTCCATGAGACGATCTTTGTCAATCATTCGTTGATAGGCTTCGGTGTGGGGGTCAGTGAGCCGGAAGACGTATGCTAAGGGCATGAGCTTGGCGGCTTCTAGCTCAAAAGTGAGCAGCTCTTTGCCGAAGCGCGTCGTCTTGATGGCCGGGACAGAAATAAACTGACCTGTGTCGCGGGTGACGCCGAACTCGTCCTTCAAGAGCGATAGCAGGGCGAGCTCTGGGTTGAGCGCGTCAATCAGTTTATCATAAAAGCGTACTCGCTCAGCTGTCCAGATCTTGAGTCCTTGGGAGTTGGCTTTTTGCACATCTTCGGGCTTGATCTGGGCCCAATCGAAGTTCACAATGATGACGCCGAAGTGCGTTCTGTGGGGCTCAGTTCGACGCGCCTCGGCGATGGCTGACGCAAGCTTATTGATGGGTTCTAGAAGCGAGATGACCGGGGCATCTTTCTCTTTGCATTCGGCGAGAATGCGATGATGTTCGTAATCGAACGCGATGTCAATCTGTTGGCCGAAGAGAAAGTGGTCGGCGCCGCCGTGGAGTTCCCCAAGTTCACTGAATTTCTCGAAGAAGCTATAGACTCTCTGCTCGAACGGGTTGTGAAAACGCACTTGAGCAGCTTTCATAAGGCACCTCGTGAGGTTCCCAAATTGCGCAATTACAGTTTACAAAAGAGTTTTAGGCAAATCAAGTTCCGCTAAGCTTGTTCTCATCACTACAAGACCTGGCGTGCCTTGAGCATGTCCAGCTTGCTGAAGAAGGGGCGCCAAGCGTGCATCCAGATTTTCATCGAGCTTGAGCTTCATGAATCTGTCGTCAAGGGAATGGGCACATACCGCTCGCGGGCCATCTCAGCGGCAAAGGCAAGCGCCGCGCGGATGTCTTCGCGGGTCAAAGACGGGTAAGCCTCAAGAATCTCCTCTTCGGTAGCACCTGCAGCCAGATTGTCCACGATCAGAGAGACCCAGATGCGCGTCCCCTTAATGCAGGGCTTGCCAAAGCAAACGTTTGGATTAATCGAGATGCGGTCACGCCAGTTCTTCTTCCGCATAGCTGATCTCACGTTATATTATACAACGCTGTGACCCTCGTTGTCGTCAGCGGCTTTATTTCTGAGAGCTTTTACAAAGTGTTTTGGGCAAATCAAGCAAGCTTCAAGCCTTCGCCAGCTCTTCACGGTGCTTTATACAACTCCGGCCGGCGATCTTGAAAGAGATCGTTCATCGCCGTCACGTGCTTGTCGTCGGCGGCGCTGGGGCTGATCTCAATGATCTGCAAAGATTCTTCATTAGGCGGCGCTTGCGCGAGAATCTCGCCGTCGGGCGCAATGATCTGACTAGCCCCCGTGTATGTAAGCTTCTTCCCATTGCGCTCTTCTGTCCCGTAACGATTCGCTAAGACCCAGAAGATTCGATTCTCCATAGCCCGCACCCGCGTGATCTGCTGCCCCTTGCCCGCCAAGACTAAATTCGACGGATGACAGATAATCTGCGTCCCTTGGAGGGCCAACGCCCGCGTCGCCTCGGGAAAGAAATGATCGAAACAGACGAGCATCCCCGCTCTGGCAATGCCCAGATCGTAGACCCGAAACGGCGTGTCGCCGCGCGCAAAATAGAGCTTCTCTTCCAAAAAGAGATGGGCTTTGCGATAGACGCCCTTCAGGCCATCGGGCCCGATGAGCACCGCCGAGTTATAGCAACGTAGGGACGAACGATCGTTCGCCTCTACACGCTCGGCCATGCCCAGCACAAGCCACATATGCTTGCGTCGCGTCAGATTTTCTAAAAAGAGCGTGGTCGGGCCGGGGATCGGCTCGGCCAGCTCCGCGACTTCATCGTGTGACGTGAAGAGATACCCCGTGATGCACAGCTCCGGCAAAACTAAAATATCAGCTCGAATTTTTTCTATCGCTTCGGCGATCTTATGGAGGTTGGCGCGCACGTCGCCAAAGGTTGGGCAGAACTGATAGAACCCGACTCTGATCATCGTCCACACTCCGGCGGCAGGAGATCTGTTCTGACAAGCTGAGCTAACTCCGTCGTGCGCGCGATGAGCTGGCGCTCAAAGAGAAAGCCCTGCAGCTTGGCCCACTTTTCTAGCTGATTATGGCACGGCGCCCCGACAAAGAACGCGATGGTCGCCTCGAAGAATTTTCTGTTGAGCTTCTCTTCGCGCTGCAGATCGGGGTTGGCTCTGAGAAAGAGCTGAAACGCGCGCTCAGGCTCTTGTACGGTGAGCGCCACCGCGCGCGCCAGCGCCCGTAAGAATCTTTTCAGCAGCTCTGACTTTTGTCGAGCGACGGTCTCATTGGCGATGAAGACGAGCTGAGGATGATCGGGAATCCCATGCTCTTCAAAGGGGAAGAAGACCGTCTCTTTGCGCTCTTGGACTTCGACCAAGATCTTTTCGACGTTGCGGAACGCGCCGATGGCGTCGACTTGGCCGGTGAGGAGCGCCGGCAGCGTGTCGAACCCCACGTTGATCAGGGTGTAATCGCCGGGCTTGAGCCCAGCGGTTTCGAGCATTGCGGCCCACAGAACGGGCTCTTCGGGTTCGAGGGAGTAGCCGATCTTGCGGCCCTTAAAGTCTTTTAGGGTGCGAATGCCGCTTTCTGCCAGCGCCAACAACCCCCCTAAAGGCTTCTGAATCAGCGACCCCACGGCTGTCAGCGGCACATTCTGCGAGCGAATGACAATGAGATTGATCGGGGTCGTTATAGCCAGATCGGCTCTGCCGGCAGCGGCGAGCTTGGCCGGATCGCTGGGGTCAAAAGCTGTGGGGGCTTGCACAGAGATAGCTAAGCCTTCAGCAGCGAAGAACCCCATCTCTTGGGCGACATAGATCGGGACGTGATTGGGGTTGGGCAGCCAGTCCAATACTAAGACAAGCTGGGATTGCGCTGAGCTGGGGAGGAAAGCCCAGACAGATAGAAGCACAGCAAGAGCCAAGATTCGCATCTCACATCACCTTCGGAGATTATAGCGGTGAGCGACGCGCGTGCAACTGTGCTATAATAATTCTGTGACAGGAGGCGCTCATGGCGCATCACAAGAAGCCCTCACGTGAAGAGCTGAAGAAGATTCTGACCCCTGAACAATTTGAGGTCGTCTGCAACTGTGGCACGGAACCCCCGTTCCAGAACGCCTACTGGGATCACCACGAGCAGGGCATCTACGTAGACGTCGTCAGCGGGGAGCCGCTCTTCTCGTCGTTCGATAAGTTCGATTCGGGCACGGGCTGGCCCAGCTTCACCAGACCCATCGAGCCAGAAAATATCATTGAGAAGCCAGATTATTCGTATGGGATGGTGCGCACGGAGGTGCGCTCCCAGCACGGCGACTCGCACTTAGGGCACGTCTTCGACGACGGCCCGCCGCCGACGTATAAGCGTTACTGTATCAATTCGGCGTCTTTGCGTTTTGTGCCCGTAGCCCAGATGGAAGCCGAGGGCTACGCGCGGTATCTGGAGCCGTTCATTCTCGCGGGGTATATTCCTAACCGAGAGGTCGTTTACTTGGCTGGTGGCTGCTTCTGGGGAATGCAAGAGATTTTGAGAAAGATTCCCGGAGTCGTCTATACTGATGTCGGCTACACCGGCGGCAAAGTCCCTAACGCGACCTATCGGCATCATCCTGGCCATGCTGAGGCCGTCAGAGTCATCTATGACACAGAGAGACTCTCTTTCGAGCAGCTCTTGAGATATTTCTTTCGGATGCACGACCCCACGACGCCCAACCGTCAGGGCAACGACGTTGGGGAGTCGTATCGCTCGGCGATCTTCTATCACACGGAGGAGCAGCGCCGGATCGCGCGAGACTTCATAGAGCGTCTCAACAGATACAGCAAGTGGGGCGGGCCGATTGTGACGCAGGTTGAGCGCGCGGGCCCGTTCTGGCGCGCTGAAGAAGAGCATCAAGATTATCTCCAGAAGCACCCAGGCGGCTATACGTGTCACTATTTGCGTCCGGAGTCTATTTTGGGGTTTTGATCTTATGAGGGCACCGCGACGGGCTTTGCTTTGGTCGTTGGCGCCGGCACTGGTTGCCCTGATTCTCTCAAAGCTTCGATGTAGAGCGTGATGGCTTTTCTCATCAGCCGTTCGGCCTCTTCCAGCGTATCTCCGGCGGCGACGCAGCCGGGCAGGTCTGGCACGTAGGCAGAGTAGTTCTTGCCGGTCCATTCATAGATGACGACGTATTCTTTCATTTGTTTTCCTCAATAGTGCGTGCGACTACCATCCATCGGCTTCCAACCGTTTGAGCACATCACGCACCTTCATCTTGTTAGCTTATCACACGAGGCGTTCCTTCTCCAGCCGCTACTGGATCGGCTAGCCCCCATGCTGCTCAATTACTTCGTCAATCTCCCCCATCAGTCGAATGGTCTCCCCAGGGCCATCACGATCTTTGTGGTGTCGAGCTGACCAAGACAGCGGAAATTTTCTCTAACACCTTGTCTAGGGAGGTATTGATCTCATCGTTGGTAAAGCGCAGGACGCGCAAGCCTAAGCTCTCAAGAAACTCTTGGCGGATAGTGTCTTCTTCTTGGGTATATTGATGGATAGCTCCTTCGACTTCGACTATTAAGCGAGCTTCGGCGCAGTAAAAATCGGCGATGAAGCGTTCGATAGCGTGCTGGCGGCGGAACTTGAAGCCGTGCAGTTGGCGGTTGCGCAAGCATTGCCAGAGTCTATCTTCAGCGGGTGTGGGAGCGTGGCGCATCTGGCGGGCCAGGGGCTTGAGTTTAGCCCACAGTTCTGGGAG
>JAILZC010000101.1 GCA_023512665.1 Candidatus Bipolaricaulota bacterium
GCGCCCCATGCTGGTGCGCCGAGTTCAGAAAAGACTTCGGCCTGCACACGCCGACAGCGTGACGAGGGTTTCGCGAGGCCGTCTTTTACGTTGCCCGCAGGCACAACAAGGAGCCGATCTTGCTCGACCAAGAGCTGATAGAGCCAGCGCCCGGCCAAGCGTTGGTCGCACGCAGCCCGCTCGCGCTTGGTCATCTTGTTCGTGAGCCGGTGCGTCAAGATTCTCTTGAGAGGCGCAAGATCGTCTGGGGTGATCTCATGCAGAGGGCCGCCCCAACGCCGACGAAAGTTCGTGAGCTTTTCGAGCATCTCGTCTAGAGCGCGCTCGGCTTTGGCTGGCCTGGCGGCCGCTTGATCGGGATCGGGAATTCTCAAAATCATGGCGAAAAGACTTTCGAGGGCGTGGCCGTCCCACTGCCCGCCAAAACCGCTGTGGAACCACGAGTCCTGCTGGCAATGCAGATAGACTCCGATGGTCACAAGGGCTTGTGAGATGTCTAGAGGGTTTTGGCTGTGCAAGGCTCGATCTACAGCGTCATTGGCTCGCGCTTCTAAAGAAGCGAGATTTTCGATCACGTCGGGGTTGCGGGTGTGATTGCGGCTGGCGCGACGGTCGTCTGCGGCGCTAAAGCAGTGGAATCTCAAGCTCTTCGGCGATACATGCGGGAGCTGCGTGCGCCCTGTGATCTCCAGCGAGGCGATTGTCGTTTCGTTTGTATCGAGAGCCAAATTCGCGCTGGCGATGAGCCGGGCTTCTTCCCAGCTCCAGCCCACGGCCAGAGCGACCAAAAACGTGATATGATAGTGAAAGTGCTCTTCTGCTGCTTGCACCGGAGCACCCACGAACAAGCTCAGCAGAAGAGTGATTCTGAAGTATCGCTTCATACAGATACGAGGGCTTGCTGCGAGAGTGTATCGAGGACTCTTTCGAGGCGCATCCCCCGCGAACCCTTCAGTAGGATAAAGCATCGTCGGGTGTGTGTCAAGGGGAGAATCTGGGCGACTTCGTCTGAAGTAAAGCAATACTGTACAGAAATACCCGCGCGCTCAGCTTCTTCACCGATGAGCTGTGCCCTCTCCCCTACGACGATGAGCCGATCTGGGCGTACATGATCCGTAGCAAGCAATCTCCCAATCTCGCGATGGGCCTGCTCGCTCAGATTTCCCAGCTCCAGCATATCGCCCAGCACAAAGATCAGCTCCTCGTCGGGGTGGCGAATCTGGGCAGCGCAGAGAATCGCTTCGCGCATCGAGGCCGGGTTGGCATTGTACGCATCGTGCAGGACCGTGAGAACCGTATCAGGGATCGAAACGATCTGGAGCCGCCCCCACGCCGGGCGGGCGCTCAGCAACCCGCGACGGATCTCCGAGAACGACAGCTCAAAGTGTTGCGCAACGGCTATTGCTGCTAGAGCCGCGAGCACTGCCGGGCGCCCCAAGAGTGAAATTTGAAGTTCGTTCTGCCAGTGAGGGCTTCTGAGATGGAAGCGCGTCCCCGAACGCGAGATCTTCAGATCTTCAACGACGAGATCGTTGTGTGGCGCAAACCCGAACGTGATCACACGGCAGCGAGCTTTGCGTTGGGCGACCCTCACGAGCTGGGGATCGTCGCCGTTGATGACTGCGAGCCCGTGAGAGGGGAGCGCTTCTAAGAGTTCGGTCTCGGCTTCGATGACGCGCTCCAAGCTGCCCAGGGTCTCCAAATGTTCTTCAGCGATGCTGGTGAGCACGCCGACCGTGGGCGGGGCGATCTCGCAGAGCTTGCGCAGATCGCCCAGCGCCGTCGTGCCCATCTCTAAGACGAAAAGCTCTACGTCATCTGGGGCATTGAGCACCGTGAGGGCTAGCCCGATCTCAGTGTTGTAGTTCCCCATCGTCGCATGAGTGCGAAATCTCTGCGAGAGCACGTGAGCGATCAGCTCTTTGGTCGTGGTCTTGCCGTTGCTGCCGGCGACGGCAACGATGGGCTTATTGAGTTTCTTCACGGCCCACTGCGCAAGATCGCGCAGGGCGCGCGCTGTGTCGGGAACGCTGATAGCGATCCCCTCACCCCTTACTCTCCTCTCCACCCTCACCCCCATCCCCTCTCCCCTCTGAGGGAGAGGGGAGCCAGAGGGGTGAGGGGGCTGGGGATGAGGATGTAGAAAGAGAACCCCCGCAGCTCCCCGAGTAAGCGCATCAGCGATAAACTCGTGCCCGTCGCAACGCGAACCGACCAACGGCACGAAGAGCTGCCCTGGACGGATCGTGCGCGAATCAATAGAGACCCCATCACACAGTCTCTCCGGCGAACCGTCAATGATCAGCCCGCCTGTTGCTTGAGCGATCTCTTGCGCTGAAAGTTTCATAACTTGAGCATAGCAAAACGATAGTGTCCGTGGCACGGACTGACGTCCCTTGCGGCTATGACACGCACAACTATTTGCCTCTCTGGGCATGAGTGCTTTACAATACTAAGCAAAGGAGGCGTCTATGCGCGTGGGGATTTTGCTTGTCGTTGCGCTCGCGGGGCTATCGCTCACGGCAACGGCGCAGAGCTTCAACCCGATCATCGAACAAAACAGCGTGGACGGGCTTCTGTTGGGAGCCGAAGGGAGCTATAAATTCTTCGGCTGGCTGGAGCCGTCGCTGGCGGTAGCCTATGGGCTGCAGAGCCAGCAGATCCGATACAGAGCCGGGATAAGCACTTGGGCTCTCACGGTGTCGCTGCTCGACTGGCCGCGCACGGCGCTCTTGGGGCGCATCGGCGAATCCGGCCTCAAAGGTACACTGAACCTCTCTGAGGGGCTGCCCATTGTAGGGGACTTCTTTGGGGGGCCATCTTGGTTAGAGCGAGAGCTAGGCGGTAGTTCTCAATCTAGGGTGAGCGGGTTCTTTGGGACGCCCTGGCCCTGGACGGAGGACCCAAATCCGCCCGATATTGCGTATGTGCTGTGGGAGTCTAGCAGCATTTTTCGGCTGCCCTTTGGGATCGAGCTTGGGATCTCCCAGCGAACGCTGCTGGGGTGGTGGCAGCTTGGGGTCTTGCCCTCGGAGTTTCGCTACTCCCAGACGAATCTCTCGCTGCGCTACGAAGCCCTCAGCGTGAGCTTCAGTTACGGGGACTTAGAGAACAAGAGCAATCTCCCTGGCTTTATCTTCGTTCAGGGCGTCAAGGGCGAGAGCACCACCATCAAGGGCGATCAGTTCTGGGCAGTGCAGTTTGAGCGAGCTTTCGACGTGATGACGGTCTCGGTGCCCGTGCCGTTGCTGCCCCAACCGCTGGGGCTGCTCGTGCAGGGAGGCATCTTCCTCCAGGTGAGCAACGCAAGCAAGATCGAGCTTCCCAGTGATGGGCAGCAAGAGGGTAAGAGAGTTTGGCAGAATCTGCTCTCGTGGGGAGTGAGTCTTGTGCTCTCGTTCGACAGAACGATGGGTGCGAAAGCTCGCGCTGATTTCGTCTTCACCCGCGACGGACAGTTTCACTTTCTCTTTGGCTTCTAAAATTAAAGAAGGAGGTCTGTTATGATGCGTCGCGCGCTGCTAGTAGTCTTGCTCTGCGCTTTCGGTTCGGGTGTGGGCTTAGCTCAGATCACGATCTTCGATCCCTCGCTTGTCTGGCAACAGATGGAGACCCCGCACTTTGTGATCGTCTTCCATCAAGGGTTAGAGAATATCGCGCACGAGACGGCAATCGTCGCCGAAGAGTCTTATGAGATTATCAAAAAAGAGTTCGGCAAAGCCCCTGCAGAGAAGACTTATATCGTCATCGTGGACTTTGTAGACTCTATCGTTGGCTCGGCCACGCCCTTCCCCCAGAACACGATCTATATCGGCCCGGCGCAGATGCGTCTTGCTGACTGGGCCAACGTGCGCCTCGATAGCTGGATAAGAGTAGTCGTCTATCACGAGCTTTTGCACATCATGGACTTAGACATCGCTGCCGGGCCCAATGCACTGTTGAGAACGATCTTCGGCAGGATCGTGCTCCCCAATATAAACAAGCCCATCACGTTCATCGAAGGGTTAGCTGTCTACGAGAAATACAAGCACTTGGGCGAGTCGCGCCTCAACGACGCTAATACGATCATGATGATCCGCCAGATGGTCTTAGAGAACAGAATCCCTAGATTTGACGAGATCTCGCGATACTATACGCGCACGAGCTGGCCGCCGGTGGGCCTGCTCGTCTACAATTTCAGCGCATGGTTCTTGCGCTACATCGAAGAGACCTACGGCCCCCACAGTATGAAAAAGTTCAACGATGCCAACTCCAGCAGCCTGCTCAACTCGCTCTTTTTCATAGGCTTTGGCGACAATTTTGATGCTATTTTGAAGAAAGCCCTGGGCCAGTCCGCTGATGACGTCTACGCGGGCTTTCGCAGATGGTTGCGCCAAAGATTCTCTGCCGAGATCGAAGCGATCAGTCGTGAGGGCCTCACGGCGAGCGTGCGCCTGTCGAAGCTTGGATGGCTCAGCGAGCAGCCCGCCTGGTCACCCGACGGAAGAGAGATCGTCTATCGGCACAGTGGGCCAGGGCGCACCGGGATCAGACTGATAGGGGCCGACGGCGAGAACGACCGCGAGATCGTCTTCGGCTCGGGAGAGCTCCCGTCTTTCTCGCCTGATGGGCGCTCCCTACTCTACACCAAGCTCGACCTCAACGGCTTCTACTACGCCCACAGCGATCTCTACCTCTACGATCTTGAGAAGAAGAGCGAGCGGCGGCTGACGCACGGCGCGCGGGCGTATGTTGCCGCATTTGCTCCCGACGGCCAGACGATCTATTTCGCCCAGCACATCGGGCGCGATGCGAGTACGGCTATCTCGAAGCTCGATCTCCAATCAGGGAAGATCACGACCGTCAAAGAATTTTCTGACAACAGCGTCACCGTGCACTCTCTTGCGGTCTCACCCGATGGAAAGACTTTGGCGCTCTCGCTCTGGAGGCGCGGGGGGTATCAAGATATCTATCTGCTGGATAACCTCACCCTAGCCCTCTCCG
>JAILZC010000102.1 GCA_023512665.1 Candidatus Bipolaricaulota bacterium
GATTCTGCCCGACTACGGGGCGTGGCTCGAGTTCGTGCTCGATATTAAAAAAGAGCGCGTCACCGCGCAGCTCGACCGTAAGGGGAATATCCCCCCAACGGTGCTCCTGCGCGCTCTGGGCTACACGACCGCAGATATTTATAAACTCTACTCTGTCGTCCTGAACCCGATCACCCCAGAAAAACTCTCGCGCTTTCTCGACTGCGTGATCACCGAGCCGATCGGCAACGGCAAGGTGATCGTGCGGGAGGGCGAACGCCTCACCGCTGATCTTATCGAGCAGATCGTCGAGCTGAAGCCGGCGCGCATCCACTGCTTGGATCGCTACATCCAAAAGAGCCTCGATGAGGACAAGACATCGTCCGCAGAGGCTGCTCTTGAGCTGATCTATCGCAAGCTGCGTGGCACGGAGCGCCCCACCCAAAAGACCAAACAAGATTTCTTCATCAATCTCTTCTTCAATCCGGAGACGTTCAGCCTCTCCAAGGTCGGGCGGTTTATGGTCAACAAGAAATTGGGGGTGAGCCGCCCCGAACACGATACGATCCTGCACAAGGACGAGATCGCCCTCACCCTCAAGCGCCTGCTGGAAGTCCCGACCAACCCATTGCTGATTGACGACAAAGATCATTTGGCGAACAAGCGCGTCGAGACGCCCGGAGAGACGGCGCTGAACAGACTCCGTGAGGGGCTCAGGCGCATGGCGCACCTGACGCAAGACCGCCTCAGCAAGTACGCTCTGGAGCAAGAAGAGCCCCTGAGAAATCTCATCAGCGGGCGGATCGTCCAGGGCGCGCTCAACAAGCTCTTCTACGTGGGGCGGCTCTCGCAGTTCTTGGAGCAGACCAACCCCCTCACGGAGCTGACCCACAAGCGCCGGCTCTCGGCTCTGGGGGGCAGCATGAGCAAGAGACGAGCCAAGATCGAGGTGCGCGACGTCCACCCGTCGCACTATGATCGCATCTGCCCCATCGAGACCCCCGAAGGCCAAAATATCGGGCTCATCACGAGCATGGCCACCTATGCCCGGATCAACGACTACGGCTTTTTAGAAGCGCCCTATCGCGTGGTCAAGAACGGCAAGGTCACCAACGAGATTCGCTACCTCATGGCCGACGAAGAAGAGCAGTACAAGATCGCCTCTGCTACTGTGGCCTTGGATAAAGACGGCAAGATCATCCCCAAAGAAGTAGAGATCCGCACCGGCAGAGAGAACATCCGCATCGTGCCGCGCGAGGAAGTAGATTTCATAGAAGTCTCCCCGGCGGCGCTCGTCAGCGTCTCGGCGTCGCTCATCCCGTTCTTAGAACACGATGATTCCAACCGCGCGCTCATGGGCGCGAACATGCAACGGCAAGCGGTCCCGTTGTTGAAGCCCCAAGCCCCCTATGTGGGGACGGGCATGGAAGCGAAGGTCGCTCGGGACTCCGGGATGCTCGTGATCGCTGAAGAGGACGGGGTCGTCTCTTATGTAGATGCGCAGAAGATCGTGGTGAAATCGGGGCGCAAGGAGCACGTCTATCGGCTGATCACCTTTGATCGCTCGAACCAAGATACGTTCGTCCATCAGCGTCCTATTGTGCGGGTCGGCCAGAAAGTCCAGAAGGGCGAGGTGCTCGCCGATGGGCCGGCGACCGATCACGGCGAGCTCGCGCTGGGAGCCAACGTCCTGGTCTGCTTCTTGCCCTTCGAGGGCTATAACTATGAGGACGCGATCGTCATCAGCGAACGGCTCGTGCGGGAAGACGTGCTCGATTCTATTCATATTCAAGAGTACGAAGTCCGGGCCGAGGAGACCAAGCTCGGCCCCGAAGAGATTACTGATGACATTCCCGATCTGAGCAAAGAAGAATTGAGAAACTTAGACGAGGACGGGGTGGTGCGCGTGGGGACGGAGGTGAAGACCGGCGATATCTTAGTAGTGAAGATCACGCCGCGCGGCGAGACCGAGCCGACCCCCGAGGAGCGCATCTTCAAGTCTATCTTCGGGGAACGCTCCCGCAACGTGCGCAACACGTCGCTGAGACTGCCGCCCACGACCGAAGGCGGCAAGGTGATTCGCGTCAAAAAGTTCTCGCGCGACAGGGGCGACGAGCTCGAACCCGGCGTCAACCAATTAGTGAAAGTCTACGTAGCACAGCGCAAGAAGATCTCCGTGGCCGATAAGCTTGCAGGGCGGCACGGCAACAAGGGCGTGATCGCCAAGATCCTCCCTGTCGAAGATATGCCCTTCCTCCCGGACGGCACCCCTGTAGATATGATTCTCAATCCGTTAGGCGTGCCGTCGCGCATGAACTTGGGTCAAGTCTTCGAGGCGCACTTGGGGTGGGTGGCTCATCTCAAGGGCGAATATATGGCCTCTCCGGTCTTCGACGGGGCCAAAGAAGACCAGATTCTGAACGAACTCTACAAAGCGCGGAAGGAGCATGGTCTTGCCGACGGCGATGACCCGCAATACCCCACGGGGAAGGTCATTCTGCGCGATGGCCGCACGGGCGACCCCTTCGAGCACCCCGTCACCGTCGGGTATATGTATATGCTCAAGTTGGAGCATATCGCCAACGAGAAGATCCACGCGCGCTCGGTAGGGCCGTACTCGCTGATCACGCAGCAGCCGCTTGGGGGGAAGGCCCAGATGGGCGGCCAGCGCCTGGGCGAGATGGAGGTCTGGGCTTTAGAAGCCTACGGCGCCGCGGCGACGCTGCAAGAGATGCTCACCCTCAAGAGCGACGACACCCGCGGGCGCGTCCAGCTCTACAAAGCCATCTTCAAGGGCGAAGAATTCCCCAAGCCGGGGCTGCCGGAGTCGTTCAAAGTCTTGGTGAAGGAGCTGCAGAGCCTGGGCCTGAGCATCCGCGCCTACGACGACAAAGATCACGAATTGGACTTAGGATAGTCTCGCTATGCACACGGAGCGTTCGGCCGGCGTGATCGTCTTTCGGGACGGCCATGCCGGTCGCGAATATTTGCTCTTGCGCAGCGCCAGCGGTGGGCACTGGGGCTTCCCCAAGGGGCGCGTCGAGCCCGGCGAAGACGAGATCGCTGCGGCCCTGCGCGAACTCCACGAAGAGGCCGGGATCACCGTAGAGATCGTGCCGGGGTTCCGTGAAGTCCTTCACTATGGGTTTGCGCGTGGCTCCAAAAATCTTCACAAAGAAGTCGTCTATTTTTTGGGTCGGGCGCGCTCGTTCGCCGTACAGCTTTCTGGGGAGCACCTCGATTATCTCTGGGCTTCGTATGAGCGCACGCGCCAGCGGCTCAGCTACGAGAACGCCCAAGAGCTCCTAGACAGGGCCGAGAGATTCTTGGAGACCCTCAAGTCTCTCCCTTCTTCTTCACCCTCACCCCCGTCCCCTCTCCCCTCCGAGGGAGAGGGGAGAGAGGGGTGACTCCGCCCCTACCGGCCCAAGAGATTCGCGATCTCTCCGCGCAGCTCTTCGGGGAAGCAGAGCCGGTCTTGGCTGAACGTCTTATTGCGCAACGCCGCGATGACATCCGAAGCTTGTGACAGTTCGATCAGCTCGTCGGCATCGTTGACCAGAAAGATATTCTCGCCGACTTCTCTGCTTGACCAGAGATATCTATCCGTGTAGGGGTCGTCACTGACTCTATCGAGAACCAAATAATATTCGGGATTGAATCCGGCGCGGGTGACGAGCTCGCGCAGTTGGGCCGACCATGCCGTGAACTCCTCGAGGGGCATCTCGAGGGTTTTGAAGAGCCGCCGTTCCCAGAAGCGGCGCGTCAGATCGGACAACATGGAATCATGGCTCTCGCGCCACTGTTGCAGTGCCGTCATAATGACCGTGTCGTCTAATCGCAAATGATCTTCGAGCGTGAGCGCCGTAGGATCGGTGAGGAGTCTTTTGAGGGCAGGGGTGACGGCGAGATCGTATCCAGAGTGCACTAGTTCTGAAGCCCTCTGAAGGATCTTGCGCACCATGACATCAGCGGCGCGGGCCGTCTTGTGATGATAGACTTGCTGGTACATATAATAGCGCGCGAGCACGTACCCCTCGGCGGCGTGCAGCCCCTTGCGCAGGTCTATAGCTAACTCCCAATCGTCGCGCTGCTCGACCAAGCGCAGGCTATGGATGAGCCAGTTTACGTCGAAATACCCATACGTGACCCCGGTGCACAAGCTATCTCGTAATAAGTATTCCATGCGATCTACGTCGAGCTGACTGGAGAGGAGCTTCACAGCAAACGCTGGCTGGAATGTTCTCTGGAAGAGCTGGACGATCTGCTGCGGGTAGTGGGAGTTGGCTCTCACTAAGACGGCATGCACGGCGCTGTCGGGGTCGCTGACGATGCGCACCGTCCAATCTTCGTGGGGGATGTGTGTGAATTCTTCTAGTAAGTGCGAGAAGGGCAGATGGCCCAGGTCGTGCAATAACGCTGCCGCCAGCAAGAGCTCACGATGCTCTTCCAAAGTACGATGGAGGGCAGGCGGAGGGTTAAGCGCGTGGAAGTGCTCGAGGACGCGTTTCATTAAGAACGCTGTGCCCAGGGCGTGGGAGAAGCGGGTGTGGGTGGCGCCGGGGTAGACGAGCGAGGTGACCCCAAGCTGGCGAATATGGCGCAGTCGCTGGACTTGAGGGGTGTCAATGAGTTCCAAGACGAGCGCATCGCGCTCTCTATCGAAGCCGATCAAGTTGTGCACGGGGTAGCGGAAGACCTTGTCCATAGAAATATTCTAGATGAACGTGCGAAAAAAGACAAAATCAGTCATGGCTTGGCTGGGCGCGGGTTTCTTGCTATACTAACTGCATCAGTTTCTCTGCCATCAAAGGAGCTTAAGCTATGAAGCTTGTCGGAGCTGATGTCTATCTGTGGTCGAAGGAAGTTCCCGATGTGCCCAAGCAGATCGGGCCGTTTGTGCTCAAAGTCATCTCCAATCGCGGGACGAGAGTCTACCCGCCGCCCGCGCCCGATCTGGAATTCATCAACTGGTGGCGCTGTCGGTATCGCGCGGACAGAGAG
>JAILZC010000103.1 GCA_023512665.1 Candidatus Bipolaricaulota bacterium
GCAGCTTGATGCCCAGAGCGATTAAGAGACCAACCAACGCTCCCAACAGCCCGCCGACCAGTCCCATGAAGCCCGACTCCAACAGAAAGAGCGTCAAAATATGGCGTCGGCGAGCTCCTACGGCCTTCATCACGCCGATCTCGCGCGTGCGCTCCAAAACGGCCGTGTACATCGTATTCATCACGCCGACCCCACCCACCAAGAGCGAGATCGCGGCGATCCCGCCCAAGGCTGCTTGGAGAATGCCCACTAAGTTCTGCATGAGATCGAGCATCTCGCCCGTCGTATGGACGTTCAGATCGTCCTTGCCGCGCTGCTCTCTGACGAGGCGCCGGACTTCCTTGGCGATGGAGGCGGCGTCATGGCCGGCGTGCCCGTGCTGGGCCGTGCGAATCAAGACCAACGAGAGCTTGTCGCCCTCACCGACTAACTCTTGGAGCGTCGCTATGGGGATCATAATAGCATAGTTGACGTCGGGATCGGCACGCTTCTTCAAGATGCCCACGACCTCAAACTCCAGCGTTTCGATCACAAACTTATCGCCCACGGCAAGCCCTAAGTCTTTGGCGACGTTGCTCCCCAGAACAGCCGTCTGGGATTCGCCCGGATTGAGCGCCCGGCCGAGCTCTGGCTTATAGTAATTGCCGAACGCCTGCATTAACTCCGGGGCCATGCCCCAAGTAAGCAGATACCCTTCGCGCCGCCCGGCACTGATATAAGGCGTCTTCACTAAGACGCCGCCGACAGCTTCGACACCGGGGATCTTCTTGAGCGGGGCCAAGTCCAACTGGAACGTGTGCGCGCCGAGCAGCGCGCCCATGCCCAAGCGATGCTCGCCATGCCCAGCGATCATGACGACATTGTAGCCGAAGGCTTCAAACTCTTGGGTGATAGATTTTTGCATCCCTTGGCCCAGGGAGACCAGCGCGACCACAGCGGCCACACCGATGAGAATTCCCAAAATCGTGAGCCAACTGCGCTTGGGCCGATGGCGCAGATTGCGCACTGAAAGTCTAATATTATCGAAGAGCATAGACACCTCCTGTCGTGACGTTCGCAGCGACTTCTTCGACGAGGCGACCGTCTCGGATGCGCACGATGCGCTGGGCGTAGGCTGCCGCTTCGGGGTTGTGCGTCACCAGTATGATCGTCTTCCCTTCGCGGTGGAGCTGCGCCAAGAGCTCTAAGATCGCTTCGCCGGATTCCGAGTCCAGGTTGCCCGTGGGCTCGTCAGCCAAGATGATTTCTGGATCATTGGCGAGCGCCCGCGCGATGGCAACCCGCTGGCGCTCCCCGCCGGAGAGCTGCGAAGGCTTATGGTGCATTCTCCCGTCCAGCCCGACTTTGCGCAAGAGTTCTGCAGCGCGAGCGCGACGCTCCGTGCGCGGAACCCCTTGAAAAAACAGGGGCAGCTCAACGTTTTCTTGCGCCGTCAACGTCGGGATGAGATTGAACGTCTGGAAGACAAAGCCGATCTTCTTGCCACGGATTTGGGCCAATCTGTCTTCATCCAGTTTCGTCACATCGTTGCCATCGAGTTGCACCAGGCCCTCGCTGGGCAGATCCAGACAGCCTAGCAGGTGCATCAGTGTAGATTTGCCCGAGCCAGATGGCCCCATAATGGCTACGAACTCGCCGGGCTTTATTGTCAAGTCCAAGCCTCTTAATGCTTGCACTTGCGTCTCGCCCATTGGGTACGTCTTGTGCGCGTTTTTCAGTTGAATCATTGCGTTCTCTCCTTTCCTACTTTCCAAAGACGAACTCGTGCGGCTCCTCGCCCACAGGGATCGTAGCGCTGACCCGAAAGGTGCTCAAGTCTATGACCACGAGATTGTTCGAATCGCGGTTCGTCACCAACAAAAAGCGGCCATCGGGGCTAACTCGTAAGTGGTTCGGCCCATCGCCCCCGGATGAGAAGCTTGGCATGACTCTGCTTCCTAAGGCGACGACCAGAGGTGTAATAGTATTCTCGCCCCGATTGGCCACGAAGACCAGCGTGCCGTCGGGAGTGATATCTATCCCGTGCGGCTCTTTGCCGACTGGGATGACGGTGACGACCTTCCGAGAGGCCGCGTCAATAACTCGCACATCTCCAGATCGGGTATGCGTGACGTAGACAGTCTTGCCATCTCGACTAAATACCAAGTGATCCGGACCGTCGCCGACGGGGATCGTGGCGACAACTCGAGTCGTTGCTGCCTCCAACACAGAGACTCGGTTAGATCTGTCATCGGCGACCCAGAGCTCTTTGCCATCGGGGCTGAGCACGAGATACTGCGGGGTCTTCCCCACAGGGATCTCCACGATGGCCTTGCGCGCCACGAGATCGAGCACGGAGACACTGTTGGCCCGAATATTGGCGGTGTAAGCCCGCCGGCCATCGGTGCTGACGACGATATGATGGCTGCCGTCGCCGCTCGGGATCGTCGCTATGACCGAGCGTTTGGCGAGATCTACGATGCTCACATCCGATGACTTGGAATTGGCGACATAGAGCGTTTTCCCATCGGGGCTGAGCGTCAGCCCGTGGGGCGTTGTGCCTACCGGAATTGTTGCCAGCACCGTCTTTGCGATCCAGTTGACGACGGAAACGGTGTTCGACTTAGCGTTCGCCACGTAGACGATCTCAGTCGCTGCCTGCCCGGCTCTTCCGACGGATGAGCTGATGAGTAATAACAGGCAGCCACTGATAGTTGCTAATATTCGTATATGCTTTCGCATTGCGATCTCCTTCCTTGTTCCTTCGAGGGAAGTGGGCGGGCCGCCCCAAGCGACCCGCCCACTTGCACCATCACCGCTCCTGTTTGACACTCACTAGCTCCGTCAGAGCGATTAACACCCACTTTCCGCCCTCTTGCCTTTCGATGCGCAACAGCGGCGGATACGGAAGGATCTTGCGCGACTCCAGATCGCTGATGGCGACGATCGCCCGTTGGTCTTCGAACTTCGGGTGGGTGTAGACCCCCTTCACGGCCTTGACGCCGCCGATCACGACTTCTTCGGTAGTGACGAGCTTTGCGCCCTCCGGCAACAGAATCTCTCTGTTGGGTTGGACTTCGCGATTGTCCAGCGCGCTGATCGGTGTCATGTCCAGATACCCCTTGGGCACGTGCACAAATCCGTGCGAGAAGACCAAAACTTGCAGTTGGCCTGCATCCGCCAGCAACTCGAAGGTCTCGGTCACCCGGAATTTGGTCCCTTCGGGGATCACCCTCAGGGTGAGGGTGCCCGGGCTTGGATCGTTCTCCATATTGGTTAAGCGATAGACGACCGTGAGCGTCCCACCAGCGTAGGGGCCGATTCCGAAGACCTGGGCCAGCGCCCAGCCACCACCGATGAGCATGAGCAGCGTCAGAACAGCGAATGCCGCATGAAGTCTCTTCATAAAGCCTCCTTCTGTTAGTTAGGGCTTTCTCAAGCCCAAATCAAGATAGAGCGAAAGACACTGGAACGTCAGGAGAGGCTTTAGAGAGTAGGAGGATGCCAGAGGGACGCGAGGAAGATGAGGCCCTTCTCTTGTGGTTCGACAACGGGAAGAGACAGATAGGGTGTGTAGGAGCCAAGGTCAGCGATGGCGCTGGGCAAGGCAGAGCAGGCTCCACAGCAGAGATTTTCGTGGGAGCCTGGTGCGCCATCGTCGCAGCAGGGGTGCTGCAGCGACAGAACTGAAGCAGTCCCAGAATGGCCGTGCGCGCTGTGCCCTGGGTGCGCGGGGAGGAGCGGGCGTACCATCCCCATCGTTAATACGTGAGCAGGCACGAGCCACTGGCTGCCCAGCAGCACGATCAGCATCAAGCTCAGCACGGCTCTCTTTCTGTTCATGGTTTTCACCGGCTATTCTACCGACATTTCTCTAGATATGTCTATGATCTTCGTCATGAAGATCACTGGGGTTGCTCATGTTAAAAATTCTTCAGATATTTGAAGACTTCCATCAGCTCGTCAATCTTCTCCTCGCCCTTGCCTGACTGAATCGCTTCGGTCAGGCAGGTCTGCATGTGCCCTTTCGTAAGTATTTGCGCGATCTGGGAGAGCGATGCTTGGACGGCCGCGATCTGTTTTAAGATCTCGACGCAGTACTCTTCGGACTCGATCATCTCTTCGATGCCCGCGATGTGGCCGCGCACCGTGCGGATGCGCCGCAGCAGATCGCGCTTGGTCTGGGGCAGGTGCTGGAGCCCGCCGCGCTTATGCGTCTCGACGTGCGTTGGCATGATGAGTCCTCCTACGAGAGAGTCCGCTGCACGTCAGCGGTGTAGCCCGTCTTGGCGACGGCGCTCACTAGGCTTTGGGGCGAGAGATCTTCACTATGCTCGACCTCGGCGCGCCCCTGCTCCAGGGAGACGCTCACGGAGCGCACGCCCGCTACGTTCTGCAGAGCTTTTGTAACCGATTGCACGCAGTGAGTGCAGCTCATCCCTGTAACTTTGAGCACGGTCTTCATCGTGCACCTCCATTCCCCCCCACGGGGGGTGGGATATGAGTATAGCCGCTGCATGGGGGATTGTCAAGTGCTATAATCTCGCCATGAAGCTTTCAGCCCAGATCAGCCGCACGGTCTTTTTGTTAGGGATTGTCAGCTTATTGAACGATCTCGCGGGCGAGCTGATTATGGCCGTCCTGCCTGTCTTCTTGATAAGCCTTCCTGGGAGCAGCGGCTGGGTCGTGGGGCTGATCGGGGGGCTGGAGGACGCGACCAAAAGTTTGTTAAGTCTCGTCTTCGGTGACCTTGCCGATCGCTTGGGGCGCAAGAAGCCCTTGGTATTTCTGGGCTATCTCATTCCGTCGGTCTTCCGGATTGCGCTGCCGTTTTCGACCCATTGGGTGATGGCGTTGATCTTCAGGGTGTTCGATCGCGTGGGGAAGGGGATGCGCACCGCGCCGCGCGACGCGCTCATCGCCGACGCGGTGACAGAATCAACGCGCGGGGCCAACTTTGGGTTCCATCGGGCGATGGACACGGCCGGAGCACTGTTTGGCTC
>JAILZC010000104.1 GCA_023512665.1 Candidatus Bipolaricaulota bacterium
TAGACTTCCCCGCACAGATCCGAGCTACGGGGAAGCCCGTGGTGGGCTTTGTCGGCTTCAAAGACCCCGATGGCGATCTTGTCAGAGCCGACTTCGCCGTCGTGAGTGCGACCGACTTTCAAAGTTTTCAAGTCACGCCCAATGTCAAGGGCCGCACGGAAGGCGTCTTCTCGTTTGAGATCGCGACGACGATAGCGCAGCGCGTGACGCTCTCGGTGACGCTCACGGATGAAGCCGGCCAGACCAGCCCACCGAAAGAGTTCTCATTCGAAGCCATAGCCGTTCCGGTCCTGCGCGTGACGCCCCAGAGCCTGAACGCTCAGGGCATGGCCGGCGTGGGCGAGCTCTCTCCCCAACAGCTTGAGATCGCCAACGCCGGGAGCGAGAAACTCTCCTGGACGGCGCTCACGGACGCTTGGTGGCTGGCGGTCACGCCCGACGCGGGGGAGATCGCCGCTGGAGAGTCTACCGTAGTAACAGTTAAAGCCGACAATACGGCACTAGCTGCGGGACGCCATCGCGCCCTGATTATGATCCGTGCCCCAGGAGCTGAAGACAGTCCGCAGTGGGTGCGCTTCGGATTAGAACTCACACCCGCGGGCGGAACCCTGCTCTGGCAGGCTTCCGTGGGGCCGACGGACTCCAGCCCCGCCTTGGGCCCCGATGGGACGATCTATCTCTTCGGTGCAGACCAATCGCTCTATGCGTTCAGCCCTGCCGGCCAAGAGCAATGGATATTTCGTGCCGGTGGGGCTCTTCTCTCAGCGTCGGTCGCTATCGCCAAAGACCGAACGATCTACTTTGGTGCAGACGACGGAAACCTCTACGCCCTAGGCCCCGACGGCAAGGAGAAATGGCGCTTCGCGGCAGACCTGCCCATTCGTAGTAGCCCGGCCATCGGGCCTGATGGGACTGTTTATATCGGCTCTGGAACCCAGCCCTCAGAAGATGCTAAACTCTATGCCGTTCAGCCCAACGGAACCCTCAAAGGGCGGCCCTTCGACGTCGAAGGGGGAGTTGTCTCCAGCCCCGCTCTTAGCAAGAATTTCCTCTATGTGGGCTCGCTCGACCGGCGCGTCTACGCAGTGAATCTCAACGGCTTCTACCGTCAGTGGCGCTTCCGCACCGGAGATGCGATCAGCAGCTCCCCAGCCATTGGGGCCGACGACACGATCTATATCGGCTCCGACGACGGCTATCTCTACGCGCTGGCCCCCGACGGCAAAGAGAAGTGGCGCTTCCAGACGAACGATAGAATCGTCTCGTCTCCGGCCATCGGGCCCGATGGCACGATCTATGTGGGCTCGCTCGATGGTCGGCTCTATGCTGTCGCGCCCGACGGGAAAGAGCGATGGCGCTTCCAAACCGAAGGGCCGATCTCCTCCTCGCCGGCTGTCGCTGCCGATGGAGTCGTCTACGTCGGCTCCGACGACGGCTATCTCTACGCCGTCAACCCCGATGGCACCCAGCGCTGGCGCTTCAAGACCAACGGCGAGATACGCTCTTCGCCCGTGATCGGCCCTGATGGGAGGGTCTATATCGCCTCTCGCGATGGGATGCTCTATGCGATTCGTGGGGAGGCCGGCCCGGCCCAAAGCCCCTGGCCGATGTTCCGTGGCACCCCCCAGCGCACCGGAGCCAAACCCTAATGCCCAAGGGCTCGATCTAAGAGCTGAAACGCCTCGTCGCGCCGGTCGAGCAGCCGGCGCGGCTTTTTGCTCAGCCCCTCTTGCAGGAGCGCGTGCACAAGAAACGGAAAAACTGAAGTGACGTCCGCAAAGACATATTGGGAGTTCTTGCTAAACTCCGCCGAGACCTTCCCCCACGTGTGAGCCTCCCCAGCGGTGCACGAGCTCAAACCCCCATTCTGCACGTGCGCGTCGCAGATCTGCACGTCACAATCGTAGCCCTCCGTCTCCAGCCCGCAGATCTGCGACAGGTACGGCTCCGGCTGCAGACTGTAATTCTTCGGCACCCCGCCCCCAAGAATAATAATACTGAGCTTCTTCGACCATCTTTGCTTGGCCAGCCAGTGATACGCGCCGAACTCGTGAATGTCCGTCTCGATGTCAATGCCGAACTGAAACCTCTCGCCGAGCCTGCGCCTCAGATATGCAACGTTGAGATAGATCGAGCTGTCTTGCGGAGCCCCGCAGAAGATCGGCACCCGAGCCCGATGCGCCTGCACCGTGAGCGAGCCCTCTTGGGATTTTCTCTTCAAAAACTTTGTGGCGTGCTGCCCCAAGAGATCGTGAAACTCCGGGGTCGTCATGCGCCGCTGAAAAGACTTGTGAGTGAGCAGCTTCTGCACAAACTTGTCTGTGCGATAGAGATCGTCCTCGGGGAAGACCAGATCATAGATGCGCGTCAGGCCGCTGCGCCGCAACTGAATATCTCCAATGTTGGGATCAACGGCAAAGAATTCCCCGTCTATCGCGCGCTGCAGATCGTGATAGATATTGGCGCCCGTCGTGACCAAGATATCTATAATCCCAGCTTTTAGAAGCGGAATCAGACACGTCGTATGCAAGCTTGCCGGGGTCATCGCCCCGGAGAGCGAGAGCACGATCGTGTGGTCTTCCGTGATCATGCGTCTGATGATCTGATAGGCGGTGCGCAGCTCGCGCCCCACAAACGCGTGGAATGCATTCTCGATCAGTTCGGATGTCTTCTCGCGCCCCGTGATCGGGGCGCCCGCAACGAGAGGCCCCGGCTTCCGCTTCGCCATAGATTACTCTCTCTCCTCAACGTGCCGCGCGTCGAGCACGTTGATCTTCCTCTCTTTTAAGTCCTTGACGATGGGACGCCAGTCGTAGCTGTCTATTTTAATCACAAAGACCCCCGTGTCTGGGGTGGTGCGGCACTCGTCGCACGTCACGACGCTGCGCACGTTGGCGTCGTGGTCGCGGATGACTTCAAGAACTTCAGCCAAGGCCCCAGGGCGGTCTTCAAGCTCGACGGTGAGCCGCGTGCCCCTCTGGTGCACCCCCAACAGCCCCAGCAAGACTTCAAATATGTCTGACTCCGTGATGATCCCGACGAGATGGCTGCCGTCCACGACGGGCAGCCCGCCGACCTTGTGCTGGCGCATGAGCAACGCGGCGCGCTCGATGGGATCGTTGGGGCTGACCGTGATCAGGTCTTCAGCCTTGACCATTATCTGCTCCACGGTCGTGCGCGCTAAGAGATAATTCAACTCCCAGACGCTGAGCGTCGTAGCATCTGATGGCCCCGCTTCGAGAATGTCGCTCTTGGTGACGATCCCCACGAGCTTGCCCCGCTTGTTGACGACGGGCAGGCGGCGCACGCCGTGCTTCTTCATAGTGTCTTGGGCTTCTAGAATTGGGGTCTCCGGCGTGACTGTGACGACATCGGTGGTCATCCACATGCGCACAAACATCGTCTCGTCCTACTTAGGTTCTCAGTATACCGTCTGGGATGAGGGGTTGGCAATAGCGCTAGCGTAGGGGGGTAGGGACTACATCGGAGTTCAGATAATTTCTGATCAGTCTCGACGGCAGCTGCCAGGGGATCGCAGCGACGCGATTGGCTCGTGTATAGACTTCTCCTTCAAAGAGCAAGCGCGCCACGAACGTCGCGCAGTTAAATCCAAAGAGACTATAGGGGATGGCTTCGCCGTACCAGGCGCGTCGCCAGGGCGTACTGAGAATGGGGTCGGGCTCCAATTGTGCGATATAGTGTCGGATGAGCCGCCGGATGCGCTGGGCTTGCTCTGGATGCACGCGGATGATCAAGCGTATCTCGGGCGATTCGAGGAACTTTTTCAGGGTCATTCCCGGCTCTTGGAGGATATCCCACTCGATGATGCTGCCGGCTTGGGGGCTGAACACAAGGCGAAGATAGTACAAGAATCGCTCAAGCCCGCGATACTCTTCAGGGTTGACGTATTTTTTTCTGTAGTGTTCGGCGGCGCCGAACGCATAGACGGTGATCCCGACGTGGCGCCCTTGGTCGTCCAGCTCGTCTATACCGAGGGCGACGTGCCAGAAGCCCCCGATGAGATAGAGATTGACCCCCGGCTCATCGAACGCCGCTTGGACGCGCACGAAATAGAGATTGACCGAGGAGCTGAAGGTGATCACGAAGAGCCCTGTCAAGAGCAGGACGCGGCGCAGCCGCGCCCGCCGATGTGCTCGCAGATGGTCACGCATAGCTTTAATAATATATATCAGAGCGCGCGGGGTTGTGCAATAATCCTCCACCTCACCTTAGCCCTCTCCGCAAGCGGAAAGGGCTAGGGTGAGATGGGGGTGAGAGTGTAAGGCTTGCATTTCTCCTGGCGAGCTGCTTAAATAAGAACCATCTCAAGGAGGCTGATAGCGTTGGATGCGCGATGGTGGGTCTGGATTGGGGTCGCTGTCTTTGCCGGATTGCTCGCGTATTTTTGGCTCAGCACGCCCTCGTCGCCTCTAGAGCCAACCGTGCTCTCGCTTGAGGGCCTTGCTGAGAGCCGGCTCATGTTGGCTCGCACCCCTGGGAGTATGCTCGAGTACCGGCGGATTCCCATCAGGCTTACCCCGTACTTCCGAGAACGATCCCATGAGTTCAGTTATGTCGTTGGGGGGCGCGCTGTGGGCTTCATCAAAAACCAAGACGTCGAGGTGCAAAGGGATTCTCTCTTGATCATCCCGCGGCGGACAGCCGTGGGGCTGCGCGTCACAAGCCCTGAGCCCCTCGAGATCCTCAGCGTCTATGCTCCAGCCCCCGATGCTCTCGATGAAGTTCGAGTCTTCATCGGCGATACTCTCCCGCCAGGGGATCCCTCATCGCTGCAGCCCATCCCTCTGCCCATCCATGAGTCGGACATCAAGCCTCAGGTGATCACTCTGGGGACGTTGGAGAACAAGGAGCTTCCCGAAGGCAGATCGGCTTTTGAGTGTTGGTATCTTGTAACTTTCTATTATACACATCTGACCCTGACGACGATCTTAAGCGTGTAGATCTAGG
>JAILZC010000105.1 GCA_023512665.1 Candidatus Bipolaricaulota bacterium
CTCCAGCGCCCGCAAGAGATAGACCACCTCCGGCTTGAGCTCGCCCACCGAGATATTTGTAGCACTCCCGCGCCCAAAAAGCAACTCCAACAGCCCCGGCGCCGCCGGACGATACTCGATCGCCTCCGCTTCAGGGAACCCCGCAAGATCTCGCGCTACGTCCAGAGCATCATCCAAATCCCCAATCTGATCTACCAACCCCAACGAGAGCGCTTGCTCCCCAGAATAGACCTGTCCCGTTGCCAGCTCCCGAACTTTTTCTACTGGAAGCTTGCGCCCCTCCGCCACAGCGTTCACAAACTGCTCATAGAACCCGTCTACGTACTGCTGCAGGAGCGCGCGCTCCTCGTCGCTCAAGGGGCGCAGCCCGCGAAAGAGATCTTTGTACTTGCCAGACTTGAAGATCTCCGGCTTGATCCCCAAGTTCTCTAACAGCTCTTCGATAGAAAAGAGCAACGCGATGACCCCAATAGACCCCGTGGTCGTCCCCGGATGGGCGATGATCTTGTCAGCATAAAGCGAGATATAGTAGCCTCCCGAAGCGGCGACATCGCCCATCGAGACCACGACGGGCTTTTTTGTCTTCTCTTTGAATCTCTTGATTTTTGCGGCGATCGCTTGCGAGGCCGCGACGGTGCCGCCAGGGCTGTCTATACGCAACACCACGGCTTTCACCGAAGAATCGCGCTCGGCGCGCTTAAGAAGATTCTCGACTTGGGCTGGGGTGATCCCGCCTCCCCCAAAGAGCCCCGTATCTAAAGACTCACTAATTGGGCCGCTCAGGCGCACCAGGGCAACTTTTGGTCGCATCTCCAAGGCGATCTGCTGCGCCGTCACCCAGGCCACATAGATGCCCACGAGAATGAGTATGACCAACAAAATGCGTCGTCTGCGCATGGGACACCTCCTTTTTAGAACCCAATCCGAAACTCGCGCTCGACCCGCACGCTCCAGCCCCGCCGCGCACCTTCTTCAGTGCTCACCCACAGGGGATATTCTATGAGCAAAATTGGCGATCCGTACAATCCGATCGTCACCCCCAGGCCGACCTCCGCACGCACAGCGTAGCTCTCCATTTGCAGAATAGCCATGTTCGCAAAGACCATCGCGCCCACCGAGATCGGAATCGGCCCAACGTCAATCTTGTTGAGCGCTGGGATGGGCAGACGCAGCTCATTAGACTGGGCGAAGACCCAATCGCTCTGCACGTCAAACGTGCGAAAGCCAGCAAAGTCTCGCAGAGTGAAATCGCGCTCCTCCGGCTCGCGCCCCTCGCGCCAGCCCCACACCGTGCGCTGCACCCAGAGCGTCTGCCACCACAGACGACTCTGAATCTCTTGACTCCACGAGAACTTCTGAAACGCATACTCCCCACCCCACGCACGCAGCCCAACTTTGTAGCTCACGGTGAGCTTGGTGATCTGAGAACTGCGCTTGTAGCTTGCGCTGACCGCGAAGACTCGGCCCGGATCGCTCGCGACGTCATAACGATTATGATAGAGCACGCTCAGGGAAAGCTGCACATTCGTCTTAGCCCGATACCAACGAAAGTGAATCGCCCCGTCGGTGGCGAAGATATGGCCGTCGTCTTTCTGCGTGAAGCTCCACTGGGAGGTGCAGCGATCTGCGAAGCAAAAATTGCGTTGCATCTCTTGTTTGAAGACAACTTTTTGCAGCCCGAATGCCCAGCCCACGTAGGCGTGCATCACCCTCAGCCCCAAGATCAGCCCATCGTCTGGACGACCGTGTAGTATTCCATGATCGAGCCACGGGCCCAGATCAAGCCCCTTGGGCAGAACGTTATCGGAGCGATCCAGATCGGGCAAGGTTCTCTCTGGATCGAGCGTCACAGATCGCACGGGCTTGTCCGTGATGAACGTGATCGTCCCCTGGTCGTCGAGCATCTCCCAGCGCTGACGGACTTTCGTGCCGTCAGTAAGCGTCGCTTCGAGATCTACAGGGATGCGCAGCTCGCCCCGCTGGCGCACCATCACCCGCGTCACGTATCTGTCTTCGATCTTTTGGGTGCTCATCCCCTCAAGAACTGCGTCGAGTTGCTTGGTGGTTGTGAGCCATTGCTCGAAAAATTCTCTCAGATCGCGCCCAGAGACGTCTTCGGCCGTCTTGATAAAGTCTTCAGCCGTGACTTGGCGGTAGCGATAGCGCCGGTAGTACTCTTGCATGACTCGATCGAACGTCTCTCTGCCCAAGAGATTTTCGAGGGCGAAGAGCAGCAGCGCGCCCTTCTGGTATGGGAGCACAGTCTTGCCCCGTGGGACTTTGTGTAAGGGAGTGGCAAGCGGGGCTTCGCGGCCCTCGCGAGCGATCCTCGTGTAGTATGCGAGCATCCCCGCCCGCGCATTGCTCTCTTTCAGCATCTCGACGAGAAACTCCAGCCCCTGGGCCTTCAGCCACAGGGTATTGAAAGAGTTCGCGGCCTTGCCGTATTTGTGCTCGATGTAGCTTATCTCGGCGAACGTGGCAAAGCCCTCGTCGAGCCAGGTCTCTTCGAGCTGATTGTTCATAAACAGCCCGTAGAACCATTGGTGGGCCGTCTCGTGGGCCGTGACGCTGTCGAGAATAGTAAAAAATTCTGGGATGCGATAGAGCATATAGCTCTGCTGAATGAGCTGAGGGTACTCCATCGCGAAGCCAAGGCCCCGAATCTCGGCGACCGTAAAATTGGGGTAGGGATAGCGCCCGAAGCGTTTGCTGAAATACTCTAGGGCGTCTTTGGCGTAGTGCGCGGCGCGCTTGCCTGCGGCGGCGTCTTCGGGGAAGTACAACGAGACGATCGTGACGTCCTCCCACTGGACGGTCTCCGTCTGATAGCGGGCGTCGGCGACCCACGCGAAATCGTGCACGTTGTCGGCGATATACGTGAGCGTCTTGGTGCCGTCGGGGTTGACGATCTCGCGCGAGAGCTGCCCCGTCGCGCCGACGACCATAGAGCTGAGCACGGTCAGCTCCACAGAGTAGTGGGCAAAATCTTCATAGGGTTCGCTCGCCCCGAACGCGTGGGCGACGTCGGGGTGCTAGCCCTTCTTGTCGTAGACGCTCAGCTTGGGGTACCACCAGGAGATATAGTAATTGCCCTGGTCGTGGCCGAGGCGTTCGAGGGCATTGGGGATTTTGACGATAAATTTCACTCTGATCTCGACGGTCTGGTCAGGGGCGATGGGCGTCTCCGGCTCGATCTTCAGAATCGTGTCGTCAATAGAGTATTTGGGCTCTTTGCCGTCGAGCGTGAGTTCTTGGATGAAGAGATACCCATAGTCTGGGCCGTTGGGGAAGAGCCTATCGAAAGAGTCTGCGCCCATCTCGCGGGCTTGGACGCTCCCCTCCGCGAAGCGATTGGGCCACAGGTGCAGATAGAGCTCTGTGAGGGTTTTTGGAGCTTTGCTGGTGAAGAGAATGCGTTCGGTGCCGAAGATTTTGTGTTCTTGAGTGTCGAGTCGGGCTTGGATGTCGTAAGAGATTTCGTTGGGCAGTGCGGCGACATGCCCGCTCCACCACGCGAGCGCGATGATGATGACACAAAGATTTCTCATAGTGACCTCCCTGGGCGGGTGTATTGTAGCACATCGGGGGTATGGGGTGTCTAGTCTGCCTCGCGCTCGCCTTTGGTAAGCTGCAGCACGTCGGAGGCTGCTTCATCCACGTTCGGCAGAGGGTTTTTATGGCTCCAGCAGGCGCACAAAGCCTTCCTGCTCAAAGTGGCGGTCGGTGGTCAACGCTTCGGTTATGCCGCGAGCGCGCATCAACACGAAACTGACGGCATCACACAACGAATAAGCCTTGTCCAAACGCTGCTGCAAAAATGCCAAAGCAGCACGGTGCAAATCCTCATCCACCCAGACAATCTCCACATGGGGGTTATCTAGCAGGTCTGCTGCAAAAGCTAAAGCATCGGCGATGTTTAATCCCCGTGCTCGGCATAGGGGTATGAACTCTGCCAAGATGTAACTGTGCATCAGCCTCAGGGAAGCACTCCTGAAAAGTCTGACAGCGTCGGCGTGTTGCCGCTCGCCAGCATGATGACAGCAGAGCAATCCTGAAGTATCCACCAACATCATGCTTCTTTCTCGTGTGAGCTGCTGTATTCTCGTGCTAGGTCAGCGTCAATGCCCTCGTTGTTTGCGCCTGTCGCGTAGCCAAGATTCTGTGCGCCCATGTGCCGCATCAAGCGCTCCCATGCCGCGCGCGATTCTTCCTCCGTCAACTTCGGGCGCGGTTTGGGACCGTATTTGAGCATAAACTCCATCACGCACTCTTCCACCGTCCGCCCATACTTCCTTGCCATCTGCTGGCACGCCTCATAGATCTCATCGGGCACTTGAAGGGTGACGCTCTTCATCTTATGTTCACCTCGTTCAAATAAGTCTATCACACGCTCCGTGCCTTCTCCAGCCGCGCCCGCACCAGCGGTCAACACCCCGAAGATTTTCGGGGGGCCAGCGCCTCACGCCGTCCTTCCCAAATCAAGATGTAATTGTTTTGGTTTGATCAACCCTAACTGACGGGCAAACTCTGCCCAGCCAATGCAGGGAACGCCTTCTAGGGCACAGGCGAGTTTCACCGCTCCGTCGTCGGAAACCGCCACACCTCCTTTTAGCAGCTTCGCCACAGCTATAACTTGGGCGTCCACTGCTTTTCGCCCTGCCTTGCTATTCCAGAATCCCGCGTGTTCCTGGGTTCCAACACGTATTGTTTCACCATACAACCTTTCCAGCCTTGGTATTTCAGTGTGTAACTGTGGAAGTTGGCGTGCTCCCATCTCAAGATACTGCCGCTCCTCACGCTCACGCACGAACCTGGCCAATTTGTCAGTTCCACGAATAAGGTCTCGAATCACACCCTCCGGCACTTTCAGACCACCCTTCTTGCCCCGGTCACGCAACGCCTTGATTGCGTCCTTCCCAAAATGCCGGTGCAAATTGATCAGGCAATCGGCGTCGCAAACAT
>JAILZC010000106.1 GCA_023512665.1 Candidatus Bipolaricaulota bacterium
CTAAAGGGTAGATCGTGCAGTTCCGGGCAGCGATCACACGCCTATAGATCGTGTCGAGATCGCCCCCAATCCGCTTTTTGGCAAAGAGGAATTTGCTCTCGGCCAAGACAATAGCAGGGATGACTATCTCTGTATCTGCTTTGAGCAAGACTGACTTTGCTCTCTTCCCCAAACGCCTGTTGGCTTCCAGAAACCATACCAGGGTATGGGTATCGAGCACATAGATCATGGTGTCCCTTCTCGCTCCCGATACTCAGCCTCTTGGATCTCCTTATAAGTTGATTTGCTCTGGCCTTTAAGAAGACCATATAGTGCGGAAAGCGGCTCACTCCTGGCAGCAGTTTGGGCCAATTGGGCCTTCAAGATTTTTAATTCGAGCTCAAGGCTCTTGACTCGCGAGTTCAACAAGGGAGCCTCAACCCCTTCCATATATTTCACCTCCAATTCCTACATAGCCCTTGGCGCGAAAGTAGTCCAAGAACACCTGACGAACCTTGGAAACTGTCCATCTCTCGTTGCTCATAGAGATCGGGTCTTAGTGTACTCTCACGAGCACGGTCGTGCAAGCCATCAAAAGCGCCGCTCGAAGAGCATGACCCTGTACGTTGGTGCAAACTCTGAAGGAACCGTCGCGCCGATGTTGTAGCCGATCGTCGCGCCCAGCGCGGCCATGGTCACCGGGTTCACTACGAGCGAAAAATCTGTGGGCTCGATCACCCAGTTGCCCGCGACCGCTGCTCCCACTATAGTCCCTACGATACTCCCAGCAAACGCGAAGAGCATATTCCCCTGCACCCCGACAATCGCCCCAGCGAGCGCCACTCCTAGAAACGTCGCCCCCGGCGGAATCCCCAGATTGGGCCCGACGATCAACGAGATCAGCGAAGTCCCCAGCTCGCAGGCGCGGCGCTCCGGCTGAGCCGTCGGGCACGGCTGCACGATGGAGAGCGTCCAGTACGTCGCGTAGAAGCCCAGCCCGCCCCCAACAATTGCCCCTTGCACCCCAAAGAGAAATTCGAGCAAGAGATAATCGGTCGGCTGCACGGGGCGCTCGGCACGGAGCTCCTCTGAGACGAAGAACAAAAGAAGAGCATAGACAACAACACCCATCAGAACTTTTTTCTTCACCCCCATCCCCTCTCCCCTCCGAGGGAGAGGGGGGAGAAGGGGTGAGGGGAGATCAGTCTTAAAAAAGATCATAGTTCGCCGTGATCGTCAGGCCCTGAGTCCACTCTTCAAAGTCGCTGGCAAGCGTGAACTCGAGCTGCACCGCAAGATTGAGATTAGCTTGCACCTGAAATGTCAACCGCAGGTCAATACTCTGGATGTCCAAGGAGGTGCGATCTTTCAGTTGCGTGCGCACGAAATTATACGACGCTTGAGCATCTATGCTCTCGCTGATGCGGAACGCATAGTTCGCCTGGGCAATCAATACATAATCTTCCAGAAGGGCGAGCGAGGAGCTGAAGCGCAGGCTGCTCTTGAACTGCGAGCGCGGCGCGGGCGCGAGCGCGTACTCAAACGACGCCAGCGTCAGCCAATCGCGAGCCCCCTCTTGTGGGTCAAGCAGCTCATAGCCCATCCCTACACGCAATTCCCAGCCGCAGAGCTTCTCATCGGCTGTTTCGTTGAGAATCTCCTCGATGCGCAGGAGCGCGACGGCTCCCAGCTGCCCTTGAGGGACGAACCCGCTCGCTTCGATGATCTCTTCTAGTCTCTGGACGAGGCTCGCTATATCGGGGAATTCGAGGCGGCGCCCGATAGTGTCAGCCAGCTCAAAGATCACCGTCTCGGGCAGGGGGGCCGAGAGTGCCTTAAGATTGAGCAAACGCTCTTGGATCTTGAGGGCTTTGGAGAGCGCTGTGACATCTTTAAAGCGCCCGTACCCCAAACCCGCGAGCGCACGCACGCCGGGGCTGACGAATGCCGTCGCCCCTTGGGCTTCGAGGCCGACAAACCCGAAGAGATTGGTTTGCTCAAGATACACCCGGAGATTCATGGCGCCGTCGGCTTGGTAGCTGAGCACGTCTTTTGTGAGATCGAGCTTGAGATTGGCTTGCTGGGAAAGACCGAACGCGGGCGCATCGAGCAGGCGCGAAAAAGACGCACGCAAGCTCCCAGAGCTGACGTTGTCGCGATTGTCTGCGAACTGATCGTTATAGTAGCGATAGTTCGCAGAGAGCTTTAAGTCGCGAAACTCGCTGCGCGGCGGCGTGTACCCGCAGAGCGGCCCGACGCGCGGTTGCGCCCAGACAATCCCAATATCGAAGACGACGAAAACCACCAGAACCCATACGAGTTTTTTCATAATGCTTTTTTGATTTTACTCTATCGAGTGCGGGTGGCGTCAAATTCCTGGACAGAAAGCGGTGAGTTTGGTAAAACTGAGGGCAATATGCGCAAGCGATATTTCGTTATCGGGTTGATTTTCTCTATCATAGCTGGCGGCTTAGCTGGCTGGCTATGGTGGGCGTTGGGGCCGGGAGCGCCATCGGGCACGACGGCGTTGCCGCCGGTGCCGCCCTTGCCCGACACTGCGACTCCCCCGGTAGCTCCGCCATCGGAGCCGCCTTCTGAAGTATCAGACGAGCTTCCGAAATTCTTGAGCGGGATCCTTGACAGCGGCACGCTCGTCATCGAAGCCCGTGGGCAGCTTCTGGGCACGGAAGAGTATACGTTAGAACGCCGCGAAGACGGCACGCTCTCGCTCCGCTCGCAGGGAACGCTGAATTTCAAGATCGCCGTTTTCAGTGCCCAAGCGACGTTCGTCCAAGCCATAGAGTTCACGGCGCAGCGTCGCCCGATCAGCTATCAGTTTGCGTTGCAGGGTCCCGCGGGCATCGGCAATCGCGCTGTGAGCGCGCGCTTCGGTGCGAATACGGCGATCGTGGACGACGGGCAGAAAAAGACCGAGATCGCCCTTCCCGAGGAGCCGTTCTTACTCTTGGGGATGTTCAGCTCGTACGCGATCTTGCCCTTGTGGGCCACGCGCGATACCCCCCAAAGACTGAAAGTGATCAGCCTGCGGGGCGACCGTCGCAATCAGGGCGAGATCGTGGTGCTCTTAGAGTACGTCGGCCCCGTTCAGCTACGCGACGCCCAGGGTGATCCGCTCGACGCAGAAGAGTATCTTCTCAAGGACGAGCGTTTGACGCTGAAGCTCTATCTCTCCGGAGATCGTCTCCTAGCGTTATACAACGACACGACCGAGCGCGACCGGAGCTTTCGGCTCTATCGCGGCGATCTCTTCCCTCAAGGGTTGAAGCCCTAGACGCCCAGACAGCAGGGGACAGCTGCCCTTGTCGGGGAAAAGTCACGGTGCTATAGATAAAACCATGAAGGGAGGAGGTTCACGTGAAGGGCCTGGTTCGTCTCGTGATGCCGACGGCGATATCGTGCAAGCGCGCTTCGATGTCATCGAAGCCGTAGACTTTGCGCCGTTCAGCAATTTTCTGGGGACGGGGCTTTTATTGCGAAGTGGGGCAGTGAAGATTAAATTTAAGTAGATTGCTGCAGATACCCTTGTAAGATCAAGACGGCGGCGAGGGCATCGCGTTTGGCTTTGCGCTTGCGACGGCTTAGATCTGCTTCGAGCAGGGCGCGCTCGGCCTCGGCTGTCGTGAGCCGTTCATCGAAGGTGTGCACAGGGAGCTTGAGCGCGTCTTCAAGGGCTCTTTTGAACTCAAGGACTTGTTGAGATTTGGGCCCCAGCGAGCCGTCCATGTTGATAGGCAGCCCCAGCACGATCTCCGTGATCTGATAGCGCGAGATAAGATCACGGAGAAAGCGCAGATCGCCCTGGAGGTCCGCGCGCTCGTAGACAGTCAAAGGGCTGGCGAGCGTGCGGCTCTCGTCGCTGAGGGCTAATCCCAAACGCTTCTCGCCAAAATCTATGCCGAGCACGCGAGCCATACGCAAAGCTTAGAGAATTTCTCAGTGCCGCGCCACGTGCGCTATACTCTTTTGGGAGTGTGAGAACGTATGACGATCGAGACGTTAGCAGAGACTGTCGCCCCAAGCGAGACATGGGTCAGCGTCTGGCACGACGATGCCGAGCACGAGATTTATATCCAGTACGGCTATGTAGACATCAGCATGCCTGTCGAAGACTTTGAAGAGTTCGTTGAGACGCTCGTCGAAGCACGAGAGAAGCTCACAAGCTCCAGACCGCGCCGGGCAGGCCAGCGAAAAACTCGCTGAGCGAAATCAAGATCTGTAAGAGCAGCCCTTCGAGATAGCCGATCAAGATTACTATGGGGGGCAGTGGAAGAGCGCTCGCGATCAGTAGAAATATGCCACCCCAGAGCGCAATCGTGACCAAAGGGACGATCACGAGATTCCCCAGGATCGCGCCCCACAGATATACTCTATGGAACTGATAGGCGATCACCGGGGCGACAGCGAGCTGTGCCGCCAGCGAGACGAGCACGAATATCACGAGTCCTCGCACCGCGCGGCGCCGCAGAGATTCTTCCCTAGGAGGCTGTGGGGTAGGCTGCAAACGCTTCTGTATATGTGGCCATAGATAGATCACCGCAAGCAGAATCCCCAACGTCCCGGCAAAGCTCAGCTGGAAGCTCGCCTCAAAGAGCGCCTCCGGATCGAAGAGCAAGATAGCAAGTGCCGCCGTCGCTAGACTCTGTAAGGGATCAGCCCAACGCTTGAGCATCCAGCCGCGCTCAGCGAAGACGAACCCCACGGTGAGAAAGAAGAACATCACCGTCGCCCGCACGAGGCTCACCTCAAAGCCGACAACCAAGAGATAGAGCAGCACGACGGGCGCAGCGAGAAAATACAACTTTGTGAAGTTGAAGCCCCACCATCTCAGGACGAGCGCCAGCAGCGCCAAGATCATCCCCAAGTTGGCTCCAGAAACTGCGAGCACGTGCATCACGCAGGCGTTGCGAAAGGCGCGTTCGATCTCTTGGGGAA
>JAILZC010000107.1 GCA_023512665.1 Candidatus Bipolaricaulota bacterium
CTATCACCAACGGGAATTTTTCTACAGTGACATAGCTGGGATCCAGCCCGAATCCCCGTTCTTCGGTAATGCTGATTTTACTGAAGTCACATTCTCCGGAGATGCTGACTTTGGGCAGGTCCAGTTCTTTGGAGAGGTTGAGTTTGAGAAAACGGAATTCTTCAAGAAGGCTAATTTCTATAGGACCACGTTCTTAAAACTAACGTATTTTCGCTACGTGCAGACCTCAAAAACGAGCGAGATACAGTTTCGTGAAGTGCGCCTACCCAATCCAGAGCTTGTCAAGTTTCATCGCATTGACCTCAGCCGATGGAGCTTTCTCGATACGGACCTGCGCCGGATTGACTTCGATGACGTAACCTGGGGCACCATCCGCCGGCTTTGGTCGCGCCGCACGGCTATCTTCGACGAGCTCGGTGTCTCTAACAAAAAAGTAAAAGAAGACTTAGCGAAAGTCGAGCGGCTCTATCGCCATCTCAAGCAAAATTTCGAAAGCCAACGCGACTACGGCCGCGCCGGAGAGTTCCACTACGGCGAGATGGAGATGAAACGCCGCCAGTTAGGCCCCGTGGGGCAAATTCCCTTCTGGATCTATCGCATCTTGAGCGGCTACGGCGAGAGCTATGGCCGGGCACTGATTGTGCTTTTAGGAATGTGGATTGTCTTCGCCGTGCTCTTCACCGTCGTTGGGTACACCGACGAATGGGGGAATCATGCAGATCTATGGCGCAGCCTCATCTACAGCGCCCAATCCATGACGCTCTTTCACGAGCCGAATATCACTTTCCATAACGTATGGGGCAAGGCGATTGAGTTGGTCGCTTCTGTGCTGGGGGTCATTCAAATTGCGCTCTTCGGTTTGGCTCTGCAGCGGCGATTCAAGCGATAGCATCGCATCTCTAATTCATATCATAGCTTGACAGTATAAGCATTGAAATACTACAATATCATGCTATGAGAACTACTATTGATCTCAAGGAAGAGCACCGAGCCCTCTTGCACGCCATCGCGGCCCGCCGTGGCTGGCGTGGCTATTCCCGCGTTGTGGAGGAGGCTCTTGAATTCTACCTCCGCCATCACGTCGAGGCCGAAGAGGCCCGCTGTGCCTTGCTCGCGCGTAAAGGCGCTTGGTCAGCCAAGGAAGCCGAGCGCATCCGAGCAGCTATCGCAGAACTTCATAAGAACTAGTTGCAGCGTCGCCCCGTTGGAGCTACAATCCCAAGCATGAGCGAAGCACCGAAGGACTTCATCCGCGAGATCATCGAGAACGATCTTAAGTCTGGGCGATACGGCGGGCGCGTCCACACGCGCTTCCCCCCTGAACCCAATGGGTATCTCCACATCGGCCACGCCAAAAGCATCTTGCTCAACTACGGGATCGCCCAAGATTTCAAGGGCAAGTTCAACCTGCGCTTCGACGACACCAACCCCGAAAAAGAAGAACAAGAGTACGTAGACGCCATCAAGCGCGACGTCAAGTGGCTCGGCGCCGACTGGGAAGATCGCGAGTTCTACGCTTCAGATTACTTTGAGCAGCTCTATCAGTGGGCCGAAGGGCTCATCAAGAAGGGCAAAGCGTATGTGTGCGATCTCTCGCCCGAAGAGGTCAGCGAGTATCGCGGCAAAGCGATCATTCAAGACGGAAAGGTCATCACTCCGCCGGGGAGAGAGAGCCCCTATCGCAATCGCTCTGTTGAAGAGAATCTCGATTTGTTTCGCCGGATGCGCGCCGGAGAGTTCCCCGATGGCTCCAAGACCCTTCGAGCGAAGATTGATATGGCCCATCCGAACTTAAATATGCGCGACCCCGTGATGTATCGTATCATGCACGTCCCGCACCATCGCACCGGCACCAAATGGTGCATCTATCCCACATACGACTGGGCTCACGGGCAGTCCGACTCCATCGAGGGGATCACCCACTCGATCTGCACGTTGGAGTTCGAGGACCATCGGCCCTTGTATGATTGGTTCTTGGATCAGTTGGGGGTGCATCATCCGCAACAGATCGAGTTCGCACGCTTGAATTTAACGTATACGGTGATGAGCAAGCGGTTGCTCTTGCAGCTTGTGCAAGAGAAACACGTGCGCGGCTGGGATGACCCTCGAATGCCCACGATTGCAGCACTGCGGCGGCGCGGCTATACCCCCGAGGCGATCCACGAGTTCGTGCGGCGCGTAGGGGTCTCCAAGCGCGAGAGCATCACCGAGATAGAGCTTCTTGAGCACTGTGTCCGACAAGATTTGAACAAGCGCGCGCCGCGCCGCATGGCCGTGCTCGACCCGCTCAAAGTCGTGCTCGTCAATTACCCCGATGGCCAGGTCGAATGGCTGGAAGCGATCAATAATCCCGAAGACGAGAGCGCGGGCACGCGTCAGGTCCCGTTCTCCAAAGTCTTATACATCGAGCGCGACGATTTTATGGAGGACCCGCCCAAAGATTTCTATCGCTTGGCCCCAGGGCGAGAAGTCCGGCTGCGCTACGCGTACTTCATCAAGTGTGTTGATGTCATTAAAGATTCTCAAGGGAATGTGATAGAGCTGCATTGCACATACGATCCGGCGACGCGCGGCGGGGAAGCTCCCGACGGCCGCAGAGTGAAAGCGACCATTCACTGGGTTTCGGCTCAGCACGCCATTGACGCCGAAGTGCGCTTATATGATCGTTTGTTCACCAAACCTGATCCGCTGGACGTACCCGAGGGCCACGACTGGAAGGAGAATATTAACCCCAACTCGCTTGTAGTGCTGACAAACTGCAAGCTCGAGCCGAGCCTGGCGAGCGCCCAAGTTGAGGATCGGTTCCAGTTTGAGCGCAAGGGGTATTTCTGCGTTGACCCAGACTCAACAGAAAAAAAGCTCGTCTTCAACCGCACGGTGACGCTCAAGGGGGAGTGGGACAAAGTCAAGCCTCAATAATGCGCACGGTATCGCTTGGCACCGAACTTGAGCTGGTAGACCTGGCGCTCTTCTTGCCCACGGAAGGAGCGTTGGCTATCGCGGACGTGCACTTGGGAATCGAAGAGGCTCTGCGAGACGAGGGCGTCTTGGTGCCGCGAGATCATCTTGCTCAGGTGCAACAGAGACTAGGGCGCATCTTCGATGAACTGTACGTCACGCCGTCGGACCCTCTGCGAAAGATTCTTATCAACGGCGATCTGCGCCATCAGTTTGGGCCGCTGTCGCGGGTCGAGCACAAAGAGTCCAAAGAGTTTCTGCGATGGCTTGCTCGGTGGGCGGAGCAGATCGTTCTCATCGAAGGGAATCATGACGGCTCACTGGCGGCGCTCGCCGGTGAGCGCATTGTGGTCTGTAAGAATTACAGTGTGGGAGGCTGTTGGTTTGTGCATGGTGATTCACCCTCACCCCCGTCCCCTCTCCTACCTCACCCGTTCCCTCTCCGTTTACGGAGAGGGTCAGGGAGAGGTGAGGGGAGCAGAGGGGTGAGGGAGTTAGGGACCAGGAGTGAGGGCCAATGGATTGTCATTGGCCATGAGCATCCCGCGGTGGGCTTGAGAGACCCCGTCACCCAGCGCGTCGAAGTCTATAAGTGCTTTCTTGTGGGGAGATGGGCTCAGAAGAATCTGTTGGTGCTGCCGTCGTTCAATCAGCTGGTGCGTGGGAGCGATCTGCTCATAGAGCAGCCCCTCTCGCCCTTCGTCCAGCAGAGCGACCTTGAAAGATTTCTCGTCTACCCCGTCTCCGATGACGGCTCTATCTATGAGTTCGGCCCATTGGGTTGGTTGCTCTCTCGTCTATGACCTACGAAGCGATGCTCCAGAAGCTCTATACTCTCAAGGGGGTTGGGCTCGATCTGGAGCATATCTTGGGCGCTCTTGGTGACCCCCAGAAGGGCTTTCGCGCGATCCGGGTTGCCGGCACCAACGGCAAGGGCTCGGTCTGCGCGTTCTTAGCGCAGATTCTCCAAGAGGCGGGCTTTCGCGTGGGGCTGTTCACTTCTCCCCATCTCGTCCACCCCGAAGAGCGCATTCGCGTCAATGGTCGCGAGATCTCCTCAGCAGAATTTCAGGAGGAGTTCGAGCGCGTCTGGGGGGTGATCGAGGGGCTGTACGGCGGCGAGAGCGAGCGCCACGCCCGGTTCTTTGAGGTATTGACCCTGATGGCTGTGGATTACTTTCGCACTCACCACGTAGACTGGGCGGTGATCGAGTGCGGCGTGGGGGCGCGCACCGACGCCACGCGGGTCATTGCCGCGCCCGTCGCCGTCCTGACCAACGTGGAGCTCGATCATCGGGAGTCGCTGGGCGATACGATCGCCCAGATTGCCTATCACAAAGCTGCTGTTGTTGCCGAGGGCGGTGTGCTCATCACGGCGGAATCGAAGCCTGAAGCCCTCAGAGAGATCGAGCGCGAATGTCGCCTCAAGAGCGCCCGGCTGATCCAGCTCGATCTCTCAGGGCTGAAAGCCCACTCTCACGGCTGGGAGGGGCAGCGCTTCGCCTGGGGGGATTGGAAAGATCTAGAGATCTCGCTCTTGGGGAGCTATCAGCTCGCCAATGCTGTCTTGGCGTTGGAGGCCGCGCGCACTTTGGGGATCTCAGAGAGCGCGATTCGGACAGGGCTGAGCAAGACGCGCTGGCCCGGACGGATGGAGTTGCTCCACAAAAGCCCCTATGTTATGCTAGACGGGGCGAAGAACCCTGCCGGGGTGCGGGCGTTGTGTACGGCGTTGGCCCCGTTAGACTATGAGCGATTGATCTTAGTCTTTGGGATATCCGACCGGAAGGATGCTGAGATGATGATCCGAGAGATCGTGCCTGTGGCCGACAGCGTGATCGTCACGCGCGCGGCCTTCCGTGGGATTGACCCGGAATTTTTGGCCTCTCTGATCCGTCCCTACGGCGTGCCGTGCGTCGTCGCTCCCACCCCCGACAGGGCGGTGG
>JAILZC010000108.1 GCA_023512665.1 Candidatus Bipolaricaulota bacterium
ACGCCCCGCGCAGACCTTGCCAGAGACTCAGCTCTCTGATAGTCTGGTGCCAGTATGGGATGCCCAGAAGCTATCGCCGAGGACTGTGTTGACGTGCCAGCCATCATCCACGAGAACGCTCGCATCCTCCGCGAGAATAAAAGCCGTACCCGACGCTTTCCCCATATCTATCGGCTCTATGATTCAACAGAGCTGATCAGCACCTTCTCGCATCTGACGCCCAATCTCCCCTTCGATGAGGTCTTTGGGAATTTCCTGCTGCCCAAGATCGCCGACGCTGCGGGAATCCCCCGCGATCATGTGATCAATTGTGCCTATGATAACTATATCCCGCGCACCGACACCCCCAAGGCGTACACCGTGCAGTTCGGCATCGTTACCCCTAAAGTTTTAGACCCGGAGATCATCCCCAGCCTCCAAGAGGGGGTCTTCTATAATCCCAACGAGCTGATCAAAGACGGGCAGAACCGCGTCAAGAGCGCCCCGGAAGAGAATTTAGAAGTTTTTCGAGCGCGCTTCGACCAGCTCGAAGCCATCCTAGAGAGACATTCCGGCCCCGGCGACGTGAGCGAGAAACTGCTCAAGATCCGCCGAGAGTTTCTTACGCTCTTGGGGATAGAATTCATTCATGAGGTCGCGTACTCTCGGGCCCTGCAGCCCAAGACCGCCGACGTCTTAGAGATGCTGTATAAAGAGGGCTTTCCGTTCTGGGAGATGCCCGTGCCCGAAGAGAAATATATCAAAGACACGTTTCTGATCGAAGGGATTAACGCCCAAAGAAAGCGCCGTCACGTGCGCCTTGAGAGCGGGCAGTTTGTCTTTGAGTATGCGCCGCAACAAGAGAAGCGCATTCCCGCGGAAAAGATCTTCGATGCTTTGAGAAACTTTGAAGTGATCCCCACCATGCCCTTGGTGATTCTCGCCACGACGACGGCCCCGCAGATTCCCCATCTGGGGGGAGGGGTCTGGAAGCACTATGCGCCCAAGCACGTGGACGCGCAGGCCGAATGGCTCGGCATCCCTGAGCGCAGCGACACGCTCATCCTGAGCACCGGCGGGCACGTGTTGCTCAAGACATTCCGGCGCAACGAAGAATTTATCGGCTTCCCGACGGTCTATTTAACCTACGGGCCGGGGCGCATCCGAGAGGCCCTGGAGAACGGGTACATCCGGCGAGTCGAGTTCAAGCGCCGTGTGTTGCTATAAGACCGTCACGGTCGCTCGCCTGACCTCCAGCTCGCCATGACGGATTCTGACCGTGTACTGTCCCGGACGCACGCTGACGATCTCGCCGTCATAGGGCGCCTGTCCGATGCACTTGATGCAGAAGCTATCAGACGGCTTGGGGGCTATCGCTGATATGTGCACGATCAGCTCGGAGTTTTTGGTCTCCAGCATAGCGTCGAGCTGATGGCACGGGTCGGGCATGGTCATCCGCCCGGAGAATCTGATAACTCCGGGGCCGGCTTGGATGTGCGCGTCATCGGCGCCCGCGCCGCAGCTCGCCTCCCCTTGACGGAAGCTGAGCACTGGGGAGCCGACGTCCACTGTGTGACGGCAGCTCGATACTATGACAAGACCTGCCAGCGCCAGGGACGAGCTGAGAAACTCCCTGCGCGAGAGCATACGTGTCACCTCCTTCCGCGCTTGCGGATCACGACCTCCCAGACTCCGGGAGAGATCTCTCTGGTCTGAAGGACTTCGTGTCCCTCTCTCGTAGCGTTGCCGGGCACGTCCACGCGCGCCAGTATGTCATCTAAGAGAATTTTGAGCACCTGACCATCCGACAGCGCCTCCAGAGCGACCTTGGTCTTGACGAACGTCATGGGGCACTTGAGGCCCCGCAGGTCGAGCACGGTCATAGCTGCACTTTGCTCACCGTCTCCCGCACGATCTCCGCGGCCTTATGAAGTTGGGCGAGCTCGTCTTGAGTGAGCTTGAGCTCTATAATTCTTTCAGCCCCGCGCGCCCCCAAGACGACGGGCACTCCTAAGAAGACGTCCTTCAAGCCGTACTCCCCCTGCAGGAGCACCGAGCTGGGAATGATTCTCTTTTTGTCTAACAGAATGCTCTCGACCATCTCGATCACAGCTGCCGAGGGCGCATAGTAGGCGCTTCCCTCGCCCAAGAGTTGAACGATCTCTGTTCCGCCCTTGCGCGCCCGATCTATGAGCTTGGCGATGCGCTCTGAGTCGAGCAAGTCCGTGAGGGGAATCCCGGCAACACTAGAGTATCGGGGGAGCGGGACCATCCCCACGTCGGTGTGGCCGCCAAGAACTAGGCCCTGCACGTCTTCTGCTGAGAGGCCCAGCTCCATCGCGATAAAAGTTCTCCAGCGCGCGGAGTCGAGCGCCCCGCCTTGGCCGATCACCCGCTCTCGCGGGAATCCCGTCACTTTGTGCGTGACGTAGACCATCGCATCGAGGGGGTTGCTGAAGACGATGATGATCGCCTTGGGGGAGTGTTTGGCGGCTTGCTCGGCACAGCTCCTCACGATCTTGGTGTTGATATTCAAGAGATCTTCGCGGGACATGCCAGGCTTGCGGGGCACCCCCGCGGTGATGACCACGATCTGGGAATTTTCTGTATCTTTGTAATCGCTCGTGCCCATGACAGATGAGCTAAACCCGACGAGCGGGCCCGCTTGGAGCATATCGAGCGCTTTGCCCTTGGTGGGATTTTCACGCTCCGGGACGTCGAGCATGACGACATCGCAAAGATTCTTTTCGACGAGTCGTTGGGCCATGGTCGCTCCGGTGGCCCCGGCACCGATGATCGAGACTTTCGGTCGCATAGCGATCCCCCTTAGAGAGATATAAGCCCTTTCAGATTAACCCAGAGCTGGGGGTATTTGCAAGTATGCAGCCTTTAGGGTAAAACAGCCTAGGAGGGAAAAAGCTATGGCGGTGCAGGTTCGCATGACGGCTGAGCAGCTGGCCGAGCTCACCGACGACCGGTATAAGAAGTCCGAACTTGTGAAAGGAGAACTGATCACGATGAGCCCCACAGGGTTTGAGCATGGCATCGTGAGCACGCGGATCGCTCAGATACTCAATGACTTCGTTCGAGCTCGAGGGCTGGGGTATATTTGCGGAGCAGAGACAGGTTTTATCTTACAGCGCAACCCCGACACCGTGCGGGCTCCCGATGTGGCATTCGTCTGCAAGGAGAAGGTCAGTTCGCTGCCGACCTCGTTTGCAGAGTTTGCTCCCGATCTGGCCGTGGAGATCGTCTCTCCGGCAGATCGAAGCAGCGAAATGGAGCAAAAGATCTCGGAGTATCTCGCAGCAGGCACGCGCCTCGTCTGGGTAGTCTATCCCACGACGAAGACGGTCTACGTCTATCGGCCAGGGCGTGCTGTCCAGCGCCTCTCAGCAAGTGAGACGCTCTCCGGAGAAGAGGTGCTCCCCGGGTTCTCCATCACTATCTCTGAATTCTTTGTGTAAATTTTTCAAACCCCTGCCCTTTCCGTTACAATACTTGGCGTTATGAGAAGACTTGACACCAGAACCGAGCAGGTTATCGAAAAGTTTGCTCACGAGATCCAGACGCTCTACGGCGACGATCTGGTCTCGCTCATTCTCTACGGCAGCGCGGCGGGCACGGACTTTGTGCCCGACAGATCCGATCTCAATTTTCTTGTCGTTCTGAAGAGCGTCACCCCAGAGGCCCTGCGCAGAGCTATGCCCCTCGTGAGAGCATGGCATCGGCAAAGGATCGCCACCCCGCTCTTCGTTGACCCAGAGTTTTTAAAGAATTCTCTCGATGTCTTCCCCATCGAGTTCTTAGATATGCACGAGCAGCACCGGCTGCTCGTGGGCACAGATATTCTGCTTGAGCTGAAGATCTCCCCGAAAAATCTTCGATTGCAGTGCGAGGAAGAGCTCAAGGGCAAATTGCTCAATCTCCGTCGGGCTTATCTAGAGACCGCCGGGCGCGCCGAAGCCCTCGAGGAGCTCATGACGCACTCGCTCAAGTCGTTTCTCACTATTACTCGGCACTTGGTGCGCTTGAAGGGGCTTCGACCCGCTCATGAATTTTTGGAGATCCTAGCCCAAGCCGAAGAGACATTTGGGCTCTCGCTCGAAGCGATGCGCACCGTACACAGCATTCGTTTGGGAGCAGTGCGCCTTGAGAAATCCGAAATCCAGAAGCTCTTTGATCGCTACGTGGCCGAGATCGAGCAGCTCGCCGCGTGCGCCAACACGATCTTGAAAGAGACCCCATGATGCGAAAGATTCTCGCTCTGCTCACACTTATCTCCGTCGGCGCTCTCGCCCAAGAGATCCCTGATTTTCAGGGGTACGTCTCGGACTACGCCGAGGTTCTCACTCCCCAGATGCGCGAGAAGCTCACGGCGCTGCTGCACGAGCTGGAGCAGAAGACGACCGCCCAGATCGCCGTCTTGTCGGTGAAGACGACGCAACCCCACGATGACTTTCAGTATGCCGTGAAGGTCTTTGACAGTTGGAAGATCGGCCAGAAGGGCAAGGACAACGGGGCGCTCTTCTTCGTCGCGGTTGAAGATCGTCGGGTGCGGATCGTGACCGGCTACGGCTTGGAAGGGATTCTCCCCGACGGAAGAGTCGGGGCGATCTTGGACGAGTTTGTCATCCCGGAATTTCGCGCAGGGCGCTTTGACGAAGGGATTTATAAGGGCGTCTGGGCCGTCGCTTTAGTCATCGCTAAGGACGCAGGCGTAGAGTTAACTGGCCAAGCCCCGATTGATCCAGACCGTCTGCCTGATGATACCGTCTCGCCGATCTCACTGATCATCGCGCTCATAGTGATCTTCTTTATCGTCAGCATGATCATGCGGAGCGCGCAGCGCACTCGCAGGGCCTCTTCGATCCCGTGGTGGGTGTGGATGGCGGGCATGGGCGCTGGGAGCAGGGGATCGGGG
>JAILZC010000011.1 GCA_023512665.1 Candidatus Bipolaricaulota bacterium
GGACAGGGGTGAGGGGGCAGAAGCCCGTGCTCGCGTGCCTCATGGCGGTCACCGACGCTAGACCGGCTATCGAGATCTTAGAAGAGGCGAACATCCCGCACTATAGCTTTCCGGAGCGCGCGGCACGGGCTTTGGCCGCGATGGCCCGCTATCGCGAATGGGTCCACCGCCCGCGCACCGAGTACCGAGTCTTCACGGACGTGCAAATCGAACAAGCTCGAGAGATCATCGCGCGCGCCACGCGCGAGGGGCGCTCGCTGCTGCTGGAGCCCGAAGCGCACGATCTCCTCAAAGCCTACGGCTTCCCCGTGCTCCAGTATCGCTTCGCCAAGACCGAAGACGAAGCCCTCCAAGCAGCCCGCGAGATCGGCTACCCCGTGGTGCTCAAGATCGTCTCGCCGGATATTGCCCATAAAGTTGACGTCGGCGGCGTCAAGCTCGATATTCACAGCGACGAAAAGCTGCGTGACAGCTACCGTCAGATGCTCGCGGACGTGCAGAGAGCCAAGCCCGACGCGCGGATCTTTGGGGTCTTCGTGCAAGAGTTCATCAAAGGGGGCAAGGAGACGATCCTGGGGCTCAAGCGCGATCCGCTCTTTGGGCCGCTGTTGATGTTCGGGCTTGGGGGGATTTATGTGGAAGCCCTGCAGGATGTGACGTTCCGCATGGCGCCGATCCGCGAGCTTGGTGTTCAGCGAATGATCCGGCAGATTCGGGGCTTTAAGATCTTGGAGGGCTTTCGTGGCGAGCCGCCTTCAGATATAGATGCGATCGCGGAGTGCCTGGCGCGGCTGTCGCAGCTCGCCACTCAAATAGAAGAGATCGTCGAACTGGACATCAACCCCTTGATCGTCTTAGAAAAGGGGCGCGGGGCGCGTGTCGTAGACGCGCGCATTGTCACCTCACCCTAGCCCTCTCCGTTTACGGAGAGGGAAGGGGTGAGGTGCAGCCTAACGCACCTCGACCCAGATTGGATTCGTATACGCTTGATCGCCGTCGTCGGCCACGACGCGCACGACGTACCAGCTCCTCTCCGTGGGCTTATCCGTGAGGGTGATCACCGCGCGCTCTTCGCCGAGGGTGAAAGTCTTTAAGACTTTGCCGTTCTTGATGATCTGCGCTGACTGCAGGGTGCGCGGCTCCTCTTGGGAGGGATCGCGCGGGAGCACGAGCAGTTCAGCCTTCAGCGAGATCTCTTGGCCGCGCGACAGCGTCACCGTATCCCCGGGGAGGACTTTTCCGTCTTGGGCTGTAAAATTCACTAATGGGCCATAGGTCGTGAACGCCCGTCCGCTCTTGAGGGCCGCGATCCATTTTTCGGCCGTCAGTTCGCCCTCGACGCGCACGAACGTGCGCGGGCGGCCATAGCGCTCATGCCCAGGGCGAAAGTCCATCCAGTCGTGATCGTCGCTGGCGCCGACGGCGACATAGCGTCGCCCTTCGTTCCAGAACTTGAAGAGCTGCTCGATGGCCTTCGCATCGCCCTGATCGAATTCGCCGTTGAAGATCTCCACAGCATCAAAACCGTAATCGAAGATCTCTGTGCCCAGCAGGGCGAAGTAGCCGTCCCCGCTTGACCCAGGGTGATTGGCTTGGATGATCTGCGCTCCGCAGGCGCGCGCTTGCGCGAAATAATCCTTGGGGGTCTTGCCGGGAGCATACGTCACGGCACAGGTAAGCGGGTAGGCGTTCCAGTGGCCTATGGGGGTAGTGATCTCTTCGCTCAAGATCGCGGGGACGCCGCGCGCTTGGGCAGTCTTTAAGAAAAGTTCATGCCCAGCGATCGTCTCGTGATCGCTGATAAACACCAGATCGAGATCGGCCGCACGCTGCACGACCACTAATTGCTCTATGGGTGTATGGCCATCGAGGCTGGCGGTGCTGTGAGCATGGAGGTCTGCTGAGTAATAGCTCCACTCTTTGGCGGGCGAGAAGGCGCGCTGGAGCGCGACCGTTAGCTCAAGGGTCTTGCCCACTTGCACAGTGATCTCTTGGGCGAAGGGTTTTACAGTAAAGCCCGCGCCGCGGTCAACGATCAGAGTATATCGCTCTTGGGGCAGTGTCAGTCGAGCGAAACCGAGTTATTTGAGGTCAGTATAAGCGATGAAGAGCTTGCCGAAGCGATCTTGGGCGAAGATCAGGGCATCGGCGGGCTGGCCGTCGAGCGTCACCTTGACGTTCAGTTGGCCGGTCGGCTGGGTGAGAACCGGGGCCGACGACAGGACGAGGGCGAGCAGAACAACGAGCGAGAGAAAGCGCTTCATCGGTTACCTCCTTGTGGCCATAGTTCTTTATGATATTGTAGCGGGGCTAGGGCTGGTTGACAAGCGCCACTGGAGAGGGCTAGACTTGGCTCCGAAGGAGGTGTTCTTGATGAGAGTGAAGATGTTCATGCTGGCGGGCCTGGCCCTTATGATCTTGGGTCTGGGGATTGGCAATTCGGTCGCTCAGGCTCCCGATTGGGAGTGGGTCAAGATCTTCGGCGGGCGCGGCAATGATGCGGGCTTCTCCGTGCAGCAGACCAGCGATGGCGGCTATATCCTGCTGGGAGAAACATTCTTTCTTGGCAGCGAGGGGAGAGAATTCTTGCTGATCAAGTCTCGGCCGTGAGGGGGATGGCCCTCTCACCCTGCCCGACTTCTAATCAGGTAAAGCACGGGATGGTACGGAAGGCACGGAAAGACGACTGGTCTTTTCCTGTGCCTTCCGTGGGTCTTTCCGTGCTTTCCGTGATTCGAAAGTAAACTGAAGCCCCTCAGTTTCTCAGTGGCCTCCCCGTCGCCAGCATATGCTGGATGCGCTCTTGGGTCTTCTGCGTCCCGCAGAGCGACAGGAACTCTTCGCGCTCTAAATCGAGCATCTGCTGCTCGGTCAGTTCCGTCCCCGGCGGGACGTCGCCGCCAGTCAGAACACGCGCGAGCTTCTGCGCCATCAGCGCTTCATGATCGGTGATGCGCTTGGCCCACTGAAAGTTCTTGATCGCGATCTGCAGAGCGGCATAGCCGCTGCGCCCTGTCACCTTGAGCCTTCTCGGCCGCGGTGGCTCATACCCCATCATCGCCATCGCTAAGACGTCCTTCTTGGCATCAGCGATGAGACGGTCTCTGTTCATGGTGATCTTGTCGTCGCGGCGCAACAAGCCGAATTTCTTCGCTTCTTTCGCGCTCGTCGCGACCTTGGCAAGCCCAATCAGCTCAAAGACCCGCTGCAGGAACGGGAAGAGATCAACATTCGCATCTTCGGGAAGGTTTTCGAGCTGTCGCGCCCACAGCTCTTTGCAGCCCCCAGCAGCGGGAATGACCCCGACGCCAAACTCCACTTGCCCCATATACAGCTCGCAGTGCGCCCGCACCCGCGCGCAGTGCAGCACGATCTCCGAGCCTCCGCCAAGGGTCATGTTGAACGGCGCGGCGACCACGGGCTTCTCAAAGTACTTGATGGCCATGTTCGCGTCTTGGAACGCTTTGACCATCTGCCCCAATTGCTCCCACGCTTGGCTCTGAATCGCTCCCAAGATCAACCCGATGTTCGCCCCCACACAGAAGTTCTGCCCCTCGTTGCCGATCACCAAGCCCACAAGATCGCGCTTGCGAACCTCTTCGAGCGACGCGCTGAGCATCTCGATGATGTCGGCATCCACAGCGTTCATATACGTGTGAAACTCCAAACACGCCACACCGTCTCCCAAATCTATCAGCGATGCTCCCGGTGTTGCCTTGATGACGCGCTTCGTATCTTCCTTGAGCTCAGGGAGCACGAGCACGCCCGCGGGCCGGGGCAGCTCGCGATAGCCCTTCGCCTGCACGTCAAAATAGAGCTTCTTGCCCTCTTTCTTCTGATAGAAGCTCTCCCCGTGAGCCAAGAGATCTTCGACGATCTGGGGGATCTTCCGCCCCTCGCGCTTCATTCTCTCTACAGACTCTCTTACCCCAATGGCATCCCAGGTCTCAAACGGCCCCAGATCCCAGTTGAAGCCCCACTTCATCGCATTGTCAATAGAATAAATATTGTCGGAGATCTCCGGGATGAGAGAGGCCGAATAGAGCAGCGTCTCCGACAGAATTTTCCAGGCGATCCGCCCCGCGCGGTCATCGGAGTAGACGACGCTCTTGATTTTGTCGCCCACGGTAGACTGCTGGCTCGCTTTGGCGAGCGATGAGTACTCGAACTTCTCCTGAGGGCGATAGTCGAGAGTCTTATAGTCGAAGACCCAGAACTCCCTCCTGCCGTTGACCGTCTTCTCTTGATAGAACCCCTTGCCGGCCTTGCGCCCCAACAGCCCTCGCTCCAACATCTTCTGCACAAAATCGGGGAGACGATAGACCTCGCGCATCGGATCGTGCGGGAGATTCTCATAGATATTCTTCATCACGTCGGCCATGACATCGAGGCCAACCAAGTCTACGGTGCGGAAGACGGCGCTCTTGGGGCGGCCCAGCGCCGGCCCGAAGATCGCGTCAATCTCCTCGACCTTATAGCCCTCCTCTTGCATGACCTTCAGCAAATACGAAATCCCGAAGATCCCGATGCGGTTGGCGATGAAGTTGGGAGTGTCTTTTGCTAAGACGACCCCTTTGCCCAAGCGCCGCTCGGCGAAGTCCATCACGAACTCCAAGATCTCCCGGTCAGTCTCGGGCCCGGGAATGATCTCCAAGAGCTTCATGTAGCGCACGGGATTGAAGAAGTGCGTGATGAGCGTGTGTCGTTTCAGCTCCGGGGAAGACTTTTGGGTGATCGCCGCGAGAGCAATCCCAGAAGTGTTGGAGCTGACGATAGAGTCTCTCTTTCGGAACTTCTCGATCTTGGCGAACGTCTCTTGCTTGACGTCGAGTCGCTCAAAGACGGCCTCGACGATCCAGTCGGCTTCTCCTAAGCGATCCAAGTGATCTTCGGTATTGCCCACAGTGATGAGCTGGGCATCGTTGGGGTCGAAGAAGAGCGCCGGGCTTGCTTTCAAAGCTCGCTGCAGCCCAGCGTTGACGATGCGATTTCTCACGGCAGGGTCTTGCAGCGTGAGCCCTTTGGATTTCTCTTCGGGGGTCAGTTCTTTGGGAACGATATCCAACAGATGGACTTTTATCCCGACACCGGCTAAGAGCGCGGCGATCCCCGCGCCCATCGTGCCTGCACCTAGAACTGCTGCTGTCTTGATGTCGCGCATATTCTTCTCTCCTTCGCTAAACTCTCTCGAAGACCGCGGCCATCCCTTGGCCGCCACCGATGCACATCGTCACGACACCAAATTGCGCATCTCTCCGGGGCATCTCGTGCACCAGCGTCACCAGCAGCCGACACCCCGACGATCCCAATGCGTGCCCCAGCGCGATCGCCCCGCCGTTCACGTTGACCTTCTCCATCGGCATACCCAGCTCGCGAATCACCGCGAGCGCCTGCGCCGCGAACGCTTCGTTGAACTCAAAGAGATCTATATCTTTTAGAGAGAGCTTGGCTTTCTTGAGGGCTTTAGGAACGGCGTAGACTGGGCCGATGCCCATGATCTCCGGGCGGACGCCTGCCGCCGCAGCCGAGACGAAGCGCGCGAGGGGCTTGAGCCCCAAGCTGCGCGCCTTCTGCTTGGACGCGAGCAGCACCGCTGAGGCCCCATCGGTCAAGGGCGACGAATTCCCCGCGGTCACCGTGCCCCCCTCGCGAAAGACGGGCTTGAGCTGTGCTAACGCTTCGAGTGTCGTATCGGCGCGGATCGTCTCATCTACGGTGTGCGTGATCGTCTTGCCGTCTGTTCGCACGGTAAGCGGCACGATCTCGTCCTTGAAGCGCCCTTCGTTCGTGGCGCGCACGGCCTTCATGTGTGACTCATAGGCGAACTTGTCCTGATCCTCGCGAGAGATTTTATATTTTTCCGCAACATTCTCGGCGGTGATCCCCATCGGCGTATAGACTTCGGGATACTCTTGAGCTAAGATCGGGTTAGGCCGCGGGGTGTAGCCGCCCATCGGCACCATGCTCATAGACTCGACGCCCCCGGCAATGATGAGATCGGCGTCGCCGTAGGCGATCGCATAGCACCCGTTGACGACCGACTCGAGGCCCGAGGCGCAGAAGCGATTGATCGTACACGCCGGCACAGACTCTGGGATCTTGGCCAAGAACTGGGCGATGCGGGCGACGTTCATGCCCTGTTCGGCCTCGGGCATGGCGCAGCCTAGACGGATATCGTCGAGCTCTTTGGGGTCAACGCCGGTGCGCTCGATGAGGGCTGCTAAGACAGCCGCGGCGAACTCATCAGGGCGCGTCTCCTTCAAGACGCCTCGGCCTGCTCGACCTACGGCGCACCGCACCGCTCCCACAACCACGACTTCCCTCATAAGAAGACCTCCTTTGCTGAGTGAACTTCCAGCTACCTCATTCCCGACCCTAGCCCCCTCACCCCTTCTCTCCCCTTCACCTCTCCCTGACCCTCTCCGTAAACGGAGAGGGAACGGGTGAGGTAGGGGAGAGGGGATGGAGGTGAGGGTGAAATCGCGCCTTGCCCATAGCCGCTTGAATGTACTCCGTCAGCATTCGCGCTCACTTTCCTTGCTTGGCTAACTCCGCGTCAATCATCGCTTTGAACTTCTCATAGGGCCACGCCCCAACGAGCGGACGCCCGTTGATGAAGAAGAGTGGCGTCCCGATGGAGCTGGGCCTCTCGGATTCGGGCACCTTCGCTAGGAGTTCTCGAAGGATTTGACGGTCTTTCTCGATCTCGGCCTTGGCCCAGTCAGAGTTCAGACAGCTCGCAAAGGCTTCTTCATCCAGTCCCAGCTCCCGCGCAAGAGACTCTAAATCCTCTGCGCTCAGACGCCCCTTCCCTTCCTCGAAGATCACATAGAAGAGTCGGTCGTGATACTCCCAGAAGTGCCCCTGGGCGTGAGCACACTCGCCCGCTTGCGCCGCGAGCTGCGCCACCTCCCCGTGCACAATGAGATTGTAAAAGACGTACTTCACTAACCCAGGGCGAATGTACTCCTCGTCAATCTTGGGAAAGGTCTGCCAGAGATGGCGCGCGCAGAAGGGGCAATAGAACTCGGCAAATTCTACTATGGTCACAGGGGCATCCGCCACGCCCTTGGTCGGCTGCTCCGGGATATTTTCTATCAGAGTTGGAGGGGTCTGTGCTGGCTCTGGGGGCGGAGCCGGCGCTGTCGTCGTCTCTTGGGCAGGGGGCTTGGCCGGGCGCGACGAGATCCAACTGATCGCGATCAGCGCGCCGGCCCCGACAATCGCGAGAACCACGATCCAGATGATGGGGCTGCTCTTTGCAGACATAGGGTCTCCTTTCACTCCTCGATCTTAACGGGTAAACCCGCGCTCTGCCACGCGAGAATGCCCCCCTGTAAGTCATAGACGCGCCGAAAGCCCAGCTCTTTCATAAGAGCGACGGTCTCGCCCGAGCGATTCCCCGTGCGACAATAGACTAAATACGTCCTCCCGCGATCGAGCCGCGAGAGTCTTTCACGAAAATCTGACGCGTAAAAATCCAGATTCATCGGGGTCTTCTCCGGCAGATGCCCCCGGGCGAATTCCTCCGGGGTGCGCACGTCCAGAACGATAAAGTCCGGATCGTTCTTGTGCTCTAGGATCAGTTTCTGGGCTTCAGCTGCACTGACCTGACGGAAGACCGACCCCGAAGCAAACTGAAAGATCCCCCATAGAACTCCAACGAGCACGATGACCCCGAGCCCACTAAGCCCCCACCACACAGAGAGGGCTCTCTTGGGCTTCTCTGGCACACTGTGCTTCTTCTTTCTCTTGCTCATTTGATCTGCGCCACTCCCTCCCAGAACGGCTCCGGCTCATCATCACGATAGAGCCGCACCGTGTATACCCCGGGGCTGAGATAATAAACTGTCACGGAGAGATCGCGCGGGCAGAGACACCGGCAGGCCTCCCCAGGTTGCTCTCGCTCAAAGACATCAATATTGTGAGCTTTGAGAGCGACCTCCATCGCTGTGGTCAAGCAGCAGTTGGTCAGCGCATCGCGATGGAGTATCGTGAGAGTGCGCCCCTCAACCTGAAGCTCAACGTCGGCATCAGCAGAGAGCGCCTCAGAGACTGTTTTGCAGGAGCTCTGATGCGACTGCCCGACGATAGGGCTAAGCGTAGGCTGGCAGCCTCCCACAAGCACGACGAAGGCCACCAGAAAGCTAAACACACCCCGTTGGTGCACGGCTTCACCTCCCCCTTGTATTTTCCTGATGGGAGGGCGCCTGTGCAAATTCACTTGGGTGGCTTGGCGATCACTATCAGAGCCGCCGCGGCAGCGCTCAGGACGGCCAGCACAACAAACGCTCCCTCCCAGGCCCCCGTGGCCGCTCGCACTTGTGCTCCAATGATCGGCCCTAAGACGCCCGCCGCTCCCCACGCCGAAAAGACCCACCCGTAGTTGACCCCTAAGTGTTTTGTCCCGTAATAGTCCGCCGTGAACGCCGGCATGACCGAGAGACTCCCCCCATAGGCCAAACCGATGAGACTGATCCCCAGCGTATAGAGAGCAAAGTCCCGTGCGTTGGGCAGGATGAAGAGCAGCGTGAGAATGAAGACGGCTTGAGCTAAGATCGTCGCGCCCTTGCGCCCAAGCTTGTCAGAGATGAACCCGAACGCCGGTCGCCCAAGACCGTTGAGCACCGACATCAGGCCCAACGCTCCGGCGGCGACCGTCGGGCTGAGATTCGCGAGCTCCTGCCCCATCGGGACGGCTTGGGAGATCACCATCAGTCCCACCCCAGCCCAGAAGAGAAAGACGACCCATAAGAGATAGAACTGGAACGTTTTCGCCATCTCCGAAGGGGGATAATCTCTCTGCTCTTTGGAGCCGGGGCCATTCTCCGGGGGCGTCCAGCCCGCGGGTTTCCAGCCCACTGGGGGATTGCGCAGCAAGGCTCCCGTCAAGACGACCAAAAGCCCAAACGCCACCCCGAAGATCGCAAATGTGTTATAGACGCCAAGCTGGGAGATCAGTGCTGTGCCCACCGGCGCAACGATGAGCGACCCTGCGCCAAATCCTAACACTGCCAAGCCCGTGATGAACCCTCGCATATCGGGGAACCATTTGACGCACGTCGCAATAGGCGTTACATAGGCAAACCCCACGCCTAACCCCACCAAGACCCCATAGGTGATATAGAGCCCCAGCAGGGTCTGGCCAAACTGACTTGCTAAGAGAAAGCCCGCGCTGAGCAGCGCTCCCCCACTCATGGCGACAATTCTCGGCCCGACACGGTCCTGCCAGCGCCCCGCGATGATCATCCCCACGGCAAAGAAGACGACACAGAGCGTGAAGGGCATGGTAGCTTCTTGGATGGTCCAGCCGTGCAAGCTCATGAGGGGGTTGCGAAAGATGCTCCACGAGTAGACGTTCCCCAACCCCAACTGCATCAAGACCGCCGCGATCACAAAGAGCCACCGATTGGGCAGGCGCTCTTCTCCTGAAACGACGTGTGAAACTGTGTTTTTCATAGGGTTCACTCTCTCTTTATGAAAAGTGTGAGCCCATCCCTCCCCCGCCGGGCACGACGGGGGAGGGACGGAAGGAGGAGGCCATGTGCGCTTACCCTTCACTCGACTCGTACTGGCTCTTCAGCTGCGCGATCACCGTGGGGTCAGCGAGCGTCGTCGTGTCGCCCAGAGCGCGTCCCTCGGCGATATCTCGCAACAACCGCCGCATGATCTTGCCGGAGCGCGTCTTAGGCAACTCCGCCGTGAAGAAGATATCGTCGGGTCGGGCGATGGGCCCGATCTTCTTCGCGACATGTTGCTTAAGCTCGTCAGCCAGCGAGGAAGAAGGCTTGTACCCCGCGCGCAGGGTCACGAACGCCGAGACCGCTTGCCCTTTGATCTCATGGCTCTTGCCGATGGCTGCCGCTTCGGCCACCGCCTGATGGTCCACGAGAGCGCTCTCGACCTCCATCGTGCTTATTCTGTGCCCGGAGACGTTGAGCACGTCGTCAATGCGCCCTAGGAGCCAAAAGTCCCCGTCTTTGTCAATCTTGCACCCGTCGCCGGTCAGATAGACCCCGGGGAACTTGCTCCAGTAGGCTTGCTTGTAGCGTTCGGGGTCGCCATAGAGGGTGCGGAGCATCCCCGGCCAGGGCTTGGTGCAGACCAACTCCCCCACACCGCCCCGCAGCGACTTGCCCTCACTATCGAAGACGTCTACGGCCATCCCCAGCGCCGGCCCCCCAAGGGTGCAGGGCTTCAACGGCATAATGGGCAAGGGCGACAAGAAACACGCCCCGACCTCCGTGCCCCCGGAGAGATTGATAATGGGGCATCGCCCGCCCCCGACGTTCTGGAAGAACCACAGCCACGGATCGGGGTTCCACGGCTCCCCCGTAGAGCCGAGGGCGCGAAGGCGCGAGAGGTCGTGCGCGCGGACGAACTGGCGAAGCGGCTGCGCGATTCGGGCGCGGACGCTTTCGTGACGCTCCATGCGCCTTATTTTCCGGCCGAGGCTTGGGAGGAACTGCTCGTCTTCTTGCGCCAGGGGGGCGGCCTCGTCAGCGCGGGCGGCGCTCCGTTCCGCCGGCCGGTCCGCTGTGAGGACGGCCGGTGGCATATCGAGCCCGAAC
>JAILZC010000109.1 GCA_023512665.1 Candidatus Bipolaricaulota bacterium
GAAGATTACCACTCTGCCGTAAGTGTTCTCCACGGCAGCTACGACTTTCTGGGCTTCCTCCTCGCTCAAGCCCGGCAGCTTCGCATCTACCAGGGGAATCTCGTCTTTGTGATAGTGCCAACTCGCGCGCTCTTCTTCTGGCAACTGCGCATAGACTTCTGGGCTGATGATCGTCTCGACCCCGATGACGCGCGCGTTGGGTTGATCGCCATCGAGGAGCAAGCACTGAATGTAGTTCTTATCGAGAGTCTTACAATAGTGATGGACAACGAAATCGGGCATGTCATTGATGTGCTTCTTCGCGTCAATGTGCAGGGCGAAGCCCTGAGCCGGTGCGGCCATCATAGCGGGCGGCATCGTCATAGTCTGCTGGGGAGTCTCCAGCCAGACGATATCGTCTGGGTGAAAGCCCGGCGTCGAGAACAGAATAAAATCTAAGGGCTCATCCCCGATGCGCTCGAGTTTGTGGGGCACATTGGCGGGGATGACGACGATCTGCCCTGGCCCGACTTCGGCCGTCCGATCCCCGATCTGGCCCTTCCCGTGCCCCTTCAGAATATAGAGCACGTGATTCTCCTTGGGGTGTTTGTGCAAAGCAACGCCCTGCTCGATGCGGAAGAGCTCGACGCTGCCGGCCTTCGACTCGAATGCAACTGTGAACCGAAAGCCCCGGCGCTCCCGATCGAGCCCCTTTGCTATACGATCTGTCACGTTGATAATATCCGGCTTTCGTGTGGGATCGGCCTTAGCACCGCGCTTGGCCATCGGCCCTTCTAGCCAGACCGTGTCGCGCTCGTTTTCGGGGGGCGCAGAGAAGAGCAAGATATCCCCGGAGCCGCTCACGCTGGTCGCTACCCCTGCCGGAATTACCACCAATTCCCCAGGGCCAACGGTCCTATAGCTCTCATCGGCAAACTCGAGCGTGAACTCGCCTTGGAGCACGTAGGCGATCTCGCTCTGCCCGTGATAGTGCATGGGGAACGAGACGTCCTCAAGACGCGCAAAGCTCACTTCCCCTGTGCGCGTGTGCGCTATGGGGGCGACAGAGAGTCCTTCTTCGGTCTTCTGGCTCTGAGAAGCCAGCTGGACAATATCAGATACCGTCGGTTGGAGCGATGCCTCTGGCCCCTTCCGCCCTAAGCCAAACAAAAAGACAGCGGCGACCGCCGCGACAGCAACGATGAGCCATTGTGATAGATTAGCCATGCCCTCTCTCCTCCTGTCATAGGTTGTGGGCGTATCTATTGTCACGCTTTGAGAAGAACTTGTCAAATTCCCCCGGACAGAGCGCACCTGTCCCCCAGACAAACGCCCACTCCGATTCTGTCCCCAGACCTCGAAAGCCCCCGCAAATTTTCCTAGACTGTAATTGCCATTACGCCCGCTTGCAGCTGAACGCAAGCTGTGCTATGCTCAAGCCGGACGGGCGCAGTGGGTAATTTGAATCACTGTCTCAGCGGAGGCCGTCCGCTATACTGAGACAGTCATGAGATATAAGGAGGCCGCGATGCGTGTCATGCGACAATCTCTCTGTGGGCTTATAGCTCTCGCCCTGATCGCTGTGACCGGAGCCAGTCAAGGAGCCGTTCCTGAGCAGACGCCCTCGTTTTTCCTGGCGCGTCAAGGAACATTCTCCACACCGATCACCCCGCTCACTCAGCCGGGCTCAGCCGTAGATTTTTATCGCTTTGCCAACGACCAGCCCAACACAGGCCTAGAAGTCGCCAATCAGACCCTCGTCTTTCTCTATCGCGACACCAACACGCGCGATCTCAGCTTAATCATTATATTGAGCAAGCCGGGCAACGTCGGCGGTGGGGAAGCGACGTTGCGCTTCGACGGGCTGCCCCCTACAGCCCAGATCGCCCTGCGCGATGACCCCGCTGATACGTATGAGTTCACCCCGCCCGTGGCGACCATGACCTGGCGCTGGCTGCCCGAACGCGCCGACGGCGTCGTGATCAGTGGGCTGCCCGATGAGTTCGAGATCACCATCACGCCGACGTTCATCCGGGGCATTGATGGCTGGCAGGTGCTCAGCGGCGACCCCGTCTCCCCAGAACGATTTCAGTTGCCCAGTCCCGTCGAACCATTGGTGCTGAGCGCCTTCCGCAGGGCCCCTCCGAAAGCCGAGTTCACCTACTCCCCGTCAGTCGTCAGTGTGAACGTCCCTATCACGTTCGACGCCCGCCCTTCTCAAGTCGCCGACGGCAGGATCGTCAAGTACGAGTGGGATTTTAACTCTGACGGCATCTTCGAGATCTCCACGGATAAGCCCACCGTCCAGTGGACATTCACCCAGCTCGGCGAAGTGAAAGTGACTCTCAGAGTCACTGACGACAAGGGAGCTATCGCTCAAATCACCAAGACCCTCACGGTCGAGAAGGAAGTCGCCTTCGCCACGCGCACCCTCTCGACAACCCACGCCGCGCCGGGGACGACATTTCGAGTCACCGTCACGATCACCGTAAGAACGTCTATGAGCGGTCTGGGGCTCGATGAAGATCTCCCCGCCAACTGGGAGGTCACGCCCATTGATAGTTCAGGCGCGACTTTTAAGGCCGCCCAAACCCAATGGATCTTCCCGACAATCGTGCGCAGCGGCGAGACCCGCCGCATCGTCTATGACGTAACTATACCGAAGACCGATCAGTTGATCGGCGGGCCGCTCCCTCAAGACTTCGATATTGTGGGAAGAGTCTCTAGCACCGTCCCGGATATCAAAGAGATCCCAGTGCTGGGTGAGACCAATGAGTCCTTCTCGCGCGTCTCCATCGTGAGGTGTCTGCCCGCGATCGTCGCGATCGCGCACCTTGACACAGCCACTAACACCGTAGACTTGCGCATGTCTGAGGAAATCACGTTCGACCAGATGCAGCGCGCTGTGGCATTCTGGCAGGAGGACACGCCCGTGCCAGGGACGTGCGATGCTCCGTTAGATTTGGAATCGCTCAAGCAGATCGTAGCCCATCACTTAGCGAATATTCCAGTAGATCGTGCTATCCCCGAAGACACGGCGATCGGTGGCGCGGCGACGCGCTCGCTGTTGACGCCGTTTCCGTTCTATCAGGTCTATCTGCGCACGCCGGGCGGCAATATCTTCCGCGTGAGGGTCGAAGTGCAAGCCGAAAAAGATATACTCGGGCTGACGCTCACGGAGAAGCTCCCCGAACGCTGGGAGGTGAGGCCGCTCGAAGGTGTCACCAGAGCGGCGTTCAAACAAGCAGTGAATACGTGGATCTTCACAGAGAAGATCCCTGCAGGGGCGCGCCGCAGCATTATCTATGAAGTGACCGTCCCCACCGACGAGATCATCAGCCCGTATACTATACAAGGGCTGATTGAATCGTTCCTGCCGCGCTTCGAGAGCGAAGTGGGCCAAGATCAGACCGTGAACGTTGTAGAGTGTCTCGACATCCCCGTCGCGATCGCGTATCTCAACGTGGATCAGAACGCGATTGACGTCTCACTCTCGAGCAAGATCAGCTTTGCCCAGATTCAGACGGCTATCGCTCTGTGGCTTGAGGACGAGGAAGTCGTTGGGACCTGTGGGAAGACTATAGACTTCAGGATGTTGCAAACGTTGGTCTCGTACTGGCTGACGGACACGCCGGTAGATCAGCCGCTGCCGGCGGCAACACGATAACCAGACTCCGCAAGCTTCGCTTGACGTTCATCTTTGCCAGCCGAAGGCTGGCGAAGGCGAACAGTCCAGACGAAGTCTGGAAGGAGCAAGAAGATGAGACGACTACTCTGCACAGCGAGCGCGCTCAGCGTCATAGTGTTGACGGGGCTGGCGCAAGTGGCTGCGCCGCCGGTCTCTCTGACGCTGAGCGCCTCCCCAACATCGCTCTTCGTCAACCAAGAGGGCACGATCACCATTCGGCTCTCCGCAGGTGAGGTCGGCGCGCGCGCCCCTGCCGATCTCTTTCTCGTCGTGGATCGCTCGGCGACCGTCAACGTCCGCGAGATGGAGAAGATCGGCTCGGCGATCATTGAAGCGCTCTCGCCGCAAGATCGTGTGGGGCTTGTCTCGTTCGGCACGGACGCCCGCGTGGATGTCCCCTTGACGTTCGATCACGAAGCCGTCCGAACGGGACTGAAGCTCCTCAAGCCCCTGGGCAAGACCGCCGTGGGCGAGGGGATCGCTAAAGCGTTAGATACGCTCATCATCAATGGGCGCGAAGAAGCATCATGGGCGATGGTCTTAGTGAGCGATGGGCGGTTCAACATCGGGCGCACGCCCATCTCCCAAGCGCAGCGCGCTGCCGAGAGCGGCGTGGCGATCTTCACAATTGCTACGGGACGTAATCCCGACAGAACCCTCTTGGGCGAGCTGGCTCGGCTCACCCAAGGGCAGTTCTTTGAGCAGTTCACCGAGGCCGTCCCCAAACAGATCGCCCAAGCGTTGGGGAAGAAGATCGTGGCGCGACAGATCAAGATTACTCTTGTGCTGCCGGGGTTCTTAAATTACGGGATCGCCACGTTCAATGCGCCCAATCGCGTCACGAGAAACCCCGATAATACGACGATGCTCTTGTGGGAGTTCGACGGCCTAGCCGCCGGCGAGACCCTTGAGGCGAGCTTCACGGTGAGCGGCTCTCAGGCGGGCACCGCGCTTCTTAAGCCGACTTTCAGCTATCTTGACGCGCGCGGCAGGCTCGTCAGTCCCCCTGTGAAAGAGCTCTCTATAGTAGTGCGGGATCGCAATCGCCCGCCGACGGTGAATTTCGAATTTCTGCCCGCTGAGCCCAAGGCCAACGAGCCCATTACGTTCATAGATCGCTCGACCGACGACGTCGGCATAGTCTCGTGGGAGTGGAGCTTTGGCAACGGGACGAGCTCCAGCGAACAGAACCCCGTTCACCGCTACAGGGCCGACGGGAGCTATTC
>JAILZC010000110.1 GCA_023512665.1 Candidatus Bipolaricaulota bacterium
GACGGAGCTTGGTGGAGACGGGGATCTCGGTGCTCAAGCGCACGTATGGAGATGCGGTGAGTAGCCGGGTGGGGTGGAGGCAGTTTCGGGAGTTAGTCGCCATGTGCCTGGTCTACAACGTGGAGCGGGCCGTGAAGCTGGGAGTGACCCTCCTTGACTGGCTTCTATCTCGTCTGCTATACTTCCTTCAACGGAGGATTTCTACAGAGCCCTTTTTTTCTTATCTAGCGACGATAAGGTACCAACACCGTAATGTCCTTCATTGGGAAATGCTTTGCGTTCAGCGTCACTAGCGTTGCGTCTACGCTCTTGGCGCTGGCAGCAATAAGTGCATCTGGTAGCAGCAAACCGTGGCTCTTGCTGTACTGCCGACAGTAGAGCCCTGCTTGCTCCGCAACAGCTGCATCTATGACCACGGCTTGAAAGCTCTCTAGCAAAGCTCGTAGCAGCGGCTCTTCCGGTGGGCGTGCCCCGGCAAGTAGTTCAGCATGAGTAATTACGGAGCTATAAAACAAATCACCGGACTCCCTACGCTCGCGCAAGAATCGCTTTGCTTGTTCGACACCACGAAGGTGGTCAATCAAAACATCAGTGTCAATAAGCAAATTGGCCATCGAACTTTAAAGCACTGATCGTGCTGTCCGATCAACCCATCTACTACGCATAGACCGCACAAAGTCCTCTTCGAGGTCGTCGTGCCCTTTCCAGATGCCAAAGCTTCGATTGAGGGCTGCTTCAAAGTCCGCTGTACGAGATCGTTCCTCTGCCAGCAGACGGTCTATCGCTAGACGGATTAACTCCGCCACTGAAACTCCCTGCTCAGCGCTGAGATGCTTCAGCGCTTGCTTCTGCGATTCATCGAGATAGATTTGTGTACGGATCATGAGCTTCTTCCTCAGCGACATAGGCATGCAGATTATACACCTCAAAAGCGGAGATGACAATTCTGAAGAAATGTTAAGCCCGCCCGCGCCGATGGTAGTGGGCTCGCGAGGGCCCGCAAGAGTAGGTCGCTGCCTGGGTTTGTTTTTTTTCTTATGGTGTCAGCGGGTTGGTTTCGTCAGATATGCGACCATGCTCGCCTATACGGCTATAGCCCAAGATACCGAGATCAGCACATAACAGGGCAAAGACGATGAAACCAAAGAGCTTGACAATTCACCCGCCGAGGCGTATTATGCTGACAGAAATCAGTAGTTAGCTAGACAAGGACGGCCGCAGGATGAAGAACCAGTACTTCGGTGACATCAACGACTACCGTAAGTACGGTCTCTTACGTGTCCTTCATTTGGTTGGCTTTGGCAGCCTGCTGGTTGCTTGGATGTTGACACCAGACGGCGGCGGCCAAGACGGTGGCTTCCGCTCCTACCTCTGGGAGCCCGAACGTTGGAGGCGCTACGACCCAGAGCTCTATGACGGTCTCGTGACTCTACTCTCTTCGGCGACTGCGCCGGCGGTTTCGCTCATCGAAAAGTCGAACCTTCTACCGAACACGAGATATTACTCGGAGCTGGTTCCAGACCGGCTGGAGGATCGCGATACCTGGCGCCGAGGTCTGCTCGAGGCGGCTCGCGACGTCGACTGGGTGTTCCTCGATCCGGACAACGGGATTGAGGTGCCCTCGAAGCCCGTCGGTCGTCGGGGCTCGTCGAAGTACGTCACTTGGGAAGAGATTCAATGGCTCTTCAACGCAGGCTGCTCGCTCCTCATCTATCAACACTTCCGACGCGAACCCCGTGAGGCTTTTGCCCAGCAGCTTGTGTCCGAGCTGGGCAGGCGTACCGGAGCACCCGTCACGCAGGCGTTCCGCACCCCTCACGTCCTGTTCTTGCTGGCTGCTCAGGATTGGCACGCACCGCGCTTCGATCAGGCGGTCTCCAAGCTTTCAGAACGCTGGAAGGGTCAAATCGAAGTCATAAGGCTGACTAACACGCCACTTTGACGACACGTTCAAGGAGGTAAGTCGCTCACGGCGTAATCGCGGGGTTCTCCCCCCTCCAGACATATTGCACGAACGCCTCCCACGTCCAGGGCATCTTCGCTTTGAAGATCTGTGCTATCGCTTCGGCATATTGGCGAATCTCCCACTGCGCTCCCGCGTCCGCCCGCAGATTGATGAAATTCATCAGCGACCGCGCGTTGATCGTCCAGTAGAACTGCGTGTACAGCGATAAGGGCAAGATCGCGCGCGCCAGCTCACGGGCCACGCCCGCTGCCAAGAGCTTTTCGTATCGTTCGTAGACGAGATCGTATGTCTCTTGGATCATCTGTATAAGCTCGCGTTCGTTGGGGATCTCGCCGAACTCGCTCGCTTGTTTATTAGACTTCGCTTGGAGGCGCAATCGGTCTGGGAGATAAAATTCATCTTCGTACTCGACATATCTTCCCGACCGCTCGTTGTATGAGTTATGGACAACAAAACCATTTGCTATGTAATTATGATACGGGCCGCACACGGCTAGATCATAGGTCATCTCTCGCCCGACATACTCGACTTTTAGCACGCGCACCGGCTTGGCAACAAGCTTCTGCTTGGGCCGGCATGGTTGTACCCGTGGGATAGGTTGAGGTATGGGAGCTCCAGTCAGGTGCTCGATATACTCCAATTCACGCCCCTGAACGCGCCGATGGCAGCTCACGCACAGTGTAACGATGTTGTTGAGATCGCAAGCGCGACTGGGATCGGCCCATACTGGCACAACATGGTGAGCATGGAGCTGCCCTCCGCGCTGCCCACAGAGTCTGCACGTATAGTTATCACGTTCGTAAATACGATACCGATTGCGATTCAAGAAGACCATGTCTTTTCGAGGGGTAATGCCGCCCTTCCAAAAGTTGGAGTTCGGCCCAGAACGAGCCCGTCGAATTGCTTCCAAGTGCTCTGGGGAGAGCGGGCGAGAGCCTAAACTATACCTTTTGCCTTTGTTCCAGGGGATCTGACCTCGGGCAAAGCGAGTCTCCTCAGGACGAAATTGCAAGCCATACTTCTTAAGCCATTTGCGAATGGTATGATAAGAGCACCCGGCTTCTTGAGCAATCTCCGCTACATGAGCACCTTGGGAGCGCCGCTCTTGCAGCCAGCTTTGAGATCGACACTTTGGTTCACCGTTCGTGTAGACATAAGCTTCCTTCGATGTGGTCACTCGCCCTGAGGAGGTCATCTCGAGGCCAACCATCTGCTCTAGGCTCTGCCAGCCCTCCGCCGTATAAAAGCGATGATCGCGTGAGGCCTTGATTGTTTTGCCATCGGCTAGGGTGACTCGAAAGACGTCCTTCTCCCCCGATTGGACAACATCTATGACGTGAGTGGTCTCAATCTCATGGGTTTGCTCATTCAAACAACGCAGATGCATCTGTTGCAGGCGTTCGCGAAGCGGAAGATATAAGTGAATGCGCGGATCGCGCCAATGGGGAATAGGGCGAGCCCCCTCTTGCCACTTGCGATAGAATTCAGCAACCGTCATCTTGTACACTCGATGTCGGCGCTCTCTCTTCCATAGAGCTGGAGCGTCAAACCACAACTCGGTATCGCCGGTGATGCAAGCAATCCTATGCCTGAACCACTGGCGAGCCACAAAGAGCGGACACGAGATGTGAAACTGAAAGACTGAGTGCTCAAACGGCGTCTCGTGACGGTGCTTCATCAAATACTTGATGAGCTTGCGATCTTGCTCTTCGCCCTTGAGCCCTTTCCCCGTAGAGACCCGCGCCGCCAAGACGACCGTCTCGTCCCCGCCCATAAAATCAATGAGCCGCACAAAGCCCTTGTCTAACACTTTGATCTCGATGAGCTCCATCGCCATCACCCTCCGTGAAGATAGTGACGGGTCACAGCTGCGATTATAATCCGTTGCGGTGAGCGCGGGCAAATACTATAGCCCAAAGACCGGAATGACCACAAGATAGACAAGCAGAGTGATGACGACCGCTGCCAAGATGTTCAAGACGATCCCGGTACGCGCCATCTGGGAGATCGTCACGTAGCCGCTCCCGAAGACGATGGCGTTCGGCGGGGTGGACACGGGCAAGATGAACGCCGCGGAGACGGCTATCGTCGCTGGGATCATGAGCACAAACGGGTGAATATTCACGGACTGGGCCGTCACCCCCAAGATGGGCACAGCGATCGTAGCCAGAGCGGTGTTGGACGCTATCCCGCTGAGAAGCCCTATCGAGAGGGCCTCGACAAAGACGAGCAGTGGGAGGGGCATCTGGGCGAGCTTCACCAAGCCCTCGGCAGCCCACGCGGCTAACCCCGTCTGCTGAATTCCTTGCGCAAGCGCAAAGCCTCCGCCGAAGATCAGCAAAACCCCCCAAGGGATGCGACCGGCCCACTCCCACGTCAGCAAAAACCGTCCTGCTTTGAAATTCGTAGGGATGACAAAGAGCAGCAGCGACGCCCCAAGCGCGACGGTCGCATCGCCCACGGATTCGCTCAGGCCAGCAAGCGTGGCCCATCCGGGAATCTTGAGAGACCCGAGCTGCATATCAGCGCGGAAGACCCACCCCAAAACAGCAAGCACGAAGATCGCGAGCACCCCCTTCTCCTCACGGCTCATCGGCTCAAGCTGATGAACTTCAGCGTAGACCTCAGCAGGGTCTGCTATCTTTGGATTTTTCATACAGATAAACGCCAAGTACGCCCACGCTATACTGAGAAAGATCAGTACAAAAGGCACGCCCACGAGCATCCACTGCAAGAAGCCGACCTCGCCCAGCTCTGGAAAGAGCAGCTTGGCTTGGCCGACAAAGATCGCATTTGGGGGAGTCCCGGTGATCGTCCCCACCCCGCCGATCCTCGCCGCGTAGGCGCTGTCTCTAATACACAACTC
>JAILZC010000111.1 GCA_023512665.1 Candidatus Bipolaricaulota bacterium
CGTCGGCACCTGCCTCAGAGTGTTTTTGATCCTGATCGCTGGCAGCGCATCAGCCAAAGACTCGATGACCGGCAAGCCCTATCCCGGCTTAGCTGTTTATCTGCCGGCCCCGCTGGATGTGCTCGATCGAACACTTTCTGATGAAAAAGACGGCTATGATCTGCGCCTCATCACCTATCGGGAGATCTCTCATACTAAGTCGCGCACCGTCAGCAACTACTGGCTGCTGGCGCTCTTGCCCGAGAACTTCGTGCTGATGAACGCACGCGACGCCGCCGCGCGCGGGCTCAAAGATGGAGATCGGGTCAAGATCGTCTCGGCCAGCAACCCCGAGGGCGTCTGGGATTTGAAGAATGGGCAAAAGATCCCGATGATTGGCAAAGTCAAAGTCGTGCATGGGCTGCGGCCCGGCGTGATCGCGTTCAGCTTAGGTCACGGCCACTGGGCCTACGGCGCGCAAGACGTCGTGATTGACGGTCGCGTGATCAAGGGCGATAAGCGACGCATCACCGGCATCCACGCCAACGCCGCCATGCGTGTCGATCCACATTTGAAAAACACCTGCTTGGTAGACAAGGCTGGGGGAAGCGCGGTTTTTTACGATACGAAGGTGAAGGTCGTCAAAGTGTAAAGAGGTCCTCCGAGCCCCACATCCTAAGGAGCGCCATAGACTACCCCCTTTAGTCTCTTACTATAAGCGATTCCAGCAAGGGATGCCATGACCCAAGACGCTTGGGGGTGTGATCTTGATCAGACTTTTGCCTGAGATCATAAGACGGCCTGCCGAGAATCATAGCCAAGCCCAGAGGGGAAATCCTAAAATATCTATAGAGCAATCTATAGATTGATGGGCCAACAGCGAAAGGAGGCCCCAGATGAGAGAGTGGCAATCCTGGCCGCGGTTCCGGTATGAGGCCGAGCTCGATCTCAAATTCCCCGAAGAAGTCGCATCCATGCCTGGTGGGCGCGCGCTCTTCGCGTGCATCAAGTGTGGCACCTGCAGCGGCACCTGTCCCTTGGCAACTTATATGGACTACTCCCCGCGCAAGATCATCGCCATGACCCGGGCTGGCTTCAAAGAAGAAGTCTTGCACAGCTTCACAATCTGGCTGTGTGCCTCATGCTACGCTTGTGCCGTCGAATGCCCCAGAAAGATCAAGATCACGGACTTCATGGCCGAGCTCAAGCAACGAGCTATCCACGAGGGCGTTGACCCCAAACGCTTCCCAGCTTCCGTGCTCGCCAGGGAGTTCTTCGATGCCGTGCGCCGGCGCGGGCGCAGCACGGAGAGTCGGTTGGTACTGAGGCTCTACGCCAAGACCAACCCCCTGCGAATTCTAGGGCAAGCCCTGTTGGGGTTGAAACTGCTGCGGACAGGACGATTCAGTCTGCGCGCGGAATCTGTCAAGAACCGCCAGCAGATTGACCAACTCCTGCGCGCGGTGGACGCCGCCAAAGCGACAACATTCGTCGAGAAGCTCGCGCGCGAAGCCCGGCCCAGGGAGGTGGCCCGCGCATGAAGAAGTATCTCTACTATCCCGGCTGCTCGCTCAAGGGCACCAACCGGGGCTATGAGGAGTCCGTCTTAGCGGCGTTCGAGGCGCTCAACATCACTGTGGACGAACTGGAGGATTGGAACTGCTGCGGGGCAACGGCCTATATGGCCGTAGACGAGATGAAGTCCTTCGCGCTCGCTGCGAGAAATCTCGCGCTCGCCGAGCGCCACAGCCCAGAGAGCCCCACGCTCATGGCCCCGTGCAGTGGGTGTTATCTCGTGCTCTCCAAGACCCAACATTACTTAGAAGAGTACTCCGAAGTGAGCCGCACCATAGACAGCGCCCTGCAAGCGGCGCGCTTAAGCTATGCGCGCAAGGTCCAGGTGCGCCACCCCTTGGACATCCTCATCAATGAGATCGGCTTGCAGAACATAACCCAGAAGGTGCGCCAGCCCCTCAAGGGTCTGAAGGTCGCGTGCTACTACGGCTGTCAGATCGTGCGCCCCTACGCGGCTTTTGACGATCAAGTCAATCCGACGACCATGGACCGTCTGATGCGGGCGCTTGGGGCGGAGACGGTCGAGTGGCCCTTGAAGACGCGCTGCTGCGGCGGAAGTCTCATGGGGACGCTCCCGGAAGTCGGCGTACCGCTCAGCTATATCTTGCTCAAAGAAGCGCTCAAGCGCGGCGCGGACGTCGTCGCCACGGCCTGCCCCCTCTGTCAGTTTAACTTAGAGTGCTACCAAGATAAGATGAGCCAGCAGTTCAAAGAGCATCTTGAGCTTCCTGTGGTGTATTTCACACAGCTGTTGGGGCTGGCCCTGGAGGTGCCGGAGCGCCAGCTCGGCTTACACCGACTCTTGATTCCCTTGACACTGCCCACCGCACGAGGAGGTGCCCGCGCCTATGCCTGAACTAACTACGAACGGTGCGCCCAAGATCGGCGTCTACGTCTGTCACTGCGGGGTCAATATTGCCGCGAAGGTCAACATCGCCGAAGTAGTAGAATTTGCCAAGAGGCTGCCCTTCGTGACGGTCGCCCAAGAGTACAAATTCATGTGCTCCGACCCTGGCCAAGAGCTCATTCAGCAAGACCTGCGCGAGGGCAAAATCAACCGGGTTGTCGTGGCGTCGTGCTCGCCGTTGATGCACGAGGCGACGTTCCGACGGGCGACGGCTGAGGGCGGACAGAACCCGTTCTTCTTCCAGATGGCCAATATTCGCGAGCACGTCAGTTGGGTGACTGCCGATGGGCACCATGCGACAGAGAAAGCGAAGGCGCTCATTGCGGCAGCGGTGCGTCGCGTGGCGTTCCACGAGCCCTTGGAGAAGAAGCGCGTCCCGGTTCACCCACACGTCCTGATCGTGGGCGGTGGCATCGCGGGCATCGAAGCGGCACTTAAGATCGCTGATGCGGGCAAGAAAGTCTATTTAGTCGAGCGCGAACCCACTATTGGGGGCCACATGGCCCAGTTCGATAAGTGCTTCCCCACCCTCGACTGCGCCGCGTGTATTCTCACACCTAAGATGACCCAAGTCCGCGTCCACCCCAATATTGAACTGTTGACGTACTCCGAAGTCGAGTCCGTCGAGCCGTATGACCTGAGAAATTTCAAAGTCAAGATTCGGCGCAAGGCGCGCTACGTCAACGAAGACACGTGCACAGGATGCGGCCTGTGCGCCGAAGCCTGTCCAGTGAGCCTCGCTTCAGAGTTTGATGAGGGGCTGGGGATGCGCAAAGCGATCTATCGTCCCTTCCCACAAGCCGTGCCCAACGTTTTTACGATCTCGCGCCGGGGCACCCCTCCCTGCCAAGCCGCGTGCTCGATCCATCAGAACGCCCAGGGCTATATCACCCTGATCGCGCACGGGAAATTCAAAGAAGCCCTCGACGTCATCTTAAGAGACAATCCGCTGCCCTCAATCTGCGGGCGCGTCTGCACCCACCCCTGTACCGTCAACTGCACTCGCGCTAACGTAGATGAGCCATTAAACATCCCGGCTCTCAAACGCTTCGTCACCGATCTCTTCCCAGACTATAAGCTTCCGCAGCCGAAAGCGAATCGTTCAGAAAGAATAGCGATTGTCGGCTCTGGGCCGGCGGGCTTAATGTGCGCCTACGAGCTGCGCCAGCGGGGCTATTGGCCCACGATCTACGAAGCGCAGCCCGTCCCCGGCGGCATGCTCTCCGTGGGGATTCCCGCATTTCGGCTCCCTCGAGACGTCATCACCAAAGAGATAGACAGACTCAAAGAGATCGGGATCGAGATCAAGACCAACACCCCCGTGGGCAGAGCGATCACCCTCGAACAGCTGCGCCAGCAGTATACAGCCGTCTTCATCGCGATCGGGGCGCACGTGGAGCGCAAACTCAATATCCCCGGCGAGGACCTGCCCAACGTCTGGGGCGGGATCGAGTTCTTGAGAAGAGTCAATCTTGAAGGCCCATTCAAGCTTGGCAGCAGAGTCTTGGTGATCGGCGGGGGCAACTCGGCCATAGACGCGGCGCGCACGGCACTCCGGTGTGGAGCGGAAGAGGTGACGATCGTCTATCGGCGCACGCGCGCCGAGATGCCCGCCGATCCCAAGGAGATCGAAGCCGCCGAAGAAGAGGGCGTCAAGATGATCTTCTTGGCCGCGCCCAAGACGATCTTGGGGAACAGAGAGACGGGCGTGACGGCCTTAGAATGCTTGAAGATGAAGCTCGGAGCGCCCGACGCCTCTGGGCGCCCCACTCCAGAGCCGATCCCCGGCTCGGAGTTCGTGCTCCCCTGCGACGCGATCATCGCTACTATTGGGCAGGTCCCCGACATCAAGTCGCTCGGCGACAAGCTCGGCATTGAAACGACGAAGTGGGGCACGTTCAAGGTTGACGAAGTCACCCTGGAGACGAATATTCCGGGCGTCTTCGCCGGCGGCGACTGCGTCACCGGGCCCGATGTCGTCGTCAACGCCATGTACGCTGGAAAGAAAGCCGCGATCTCCATCGAGCGCTATCTCAATAAACTAGATATGCACAGCGGGCGCGAGCGCGAAGGCCCCTATCGCACCTGGTACGATATTGACACCAGTGGGGTCCCCGTGCAAAAGCAAATCCCCATACCTTCTATCGAGCTGGCGCGCCGACGCACGTTCAGCGAAGTCCACACGGGCTACACCCAAGAGCTGGCGATCGCTGAAGCCAAGCGCTGTCTCGATTGCGGCATCTGCTGCGACTGCCGCCTCTGCAGCACGGTCTGCGAAGCCAAGGCGATCAACTACGAGATGCAGGACGAAATTCGCGAGATCGTTGTGGGCTCGATTATCTTAGCTACAGGGTTCAAGCCCTTCGACGCGCGCAGAATCCCGCGCTACGGCTACGGCAAATACCC
>JAILZC010000112.1 GCA_023512665.1 Candidatus Bipolaricaulota bacterium
GTGGGGTCGTTTTTTTGTTTAAGAGACACCCCCTCTCCCTCGGAGGGGAGAGGGGACGGGGGTGAAGGGAATGAGCGACCCGAGCCTCTCCGACGTTCTGAAATGAGTGCGAGACGATCGCGATAGTCCGCCACGTCTCCAGCGGGAACCCGCAAGAGCGCACGGGGGGATCGGCAATGAACACAGCTTGATTGGCGCAGAGCGTCGTGCCGTCTTCGAAGTGCATAGGGCGGGTGCTCCCTCCGTCCACACCGTAAATTATCTCGAACGGAGAGGCGGACTGCTCTGCAAGTTTAAGAATGGGCTCAGCGCGGCGTTCGAGGGGTGTGAAGGTCTTGATCGCGCCATCGAGCTGTAGACGGCCAAAGAGCCGGCGGGCCTCATCACGATGGCTGACGGCCCGCTGGGCCCGCTCGCCCAGGGCCGTGAGCTCCTCCAGAAAGAGCCGACGCACCTCAGAGGAGAGCATGACTAGGCCCTCACCCCCGGCCCCTCTCCCCTCCGAGGGAGAGGGGAAAGGGGTGAGGGGAAATTAACGCACTTTATAGATCGTACTGATATTGTCACTGCCCTTCTCCGTCCGATACTCATGATCGGCCCCTTCGACTAAGCCCACTTCATGCGAGACCACGATCACCTGCCCCACGCGCCGCCCTAAATCTTCTAATAAGAACTGCAATCTGTGTATGCGGTCCCGATCGAGATAGATCGTGGGCTCGTCTAAGATCAAGGGCATTCTCCGCACGGCTTTGGCCAGCACTTGGTGAATCGCGCAGCGCAACGCAATGTTCGTCAATGCCCGCTCGCCCCCGGACATCAGCGACGGGTTGATCGTCCGGCCGTTCTTTAGCTCGACCTCGATCTCGTAGTCGTCCCGCACCATGACCCGGCTGTAGCTGTCCCCGGAGTCCATCAACGAGAAGAACTCGTTGAAGTAATAATTGAGGGCTTCGAGGTTGCGCTGGCGCAGCGCGACTTTGGTGCTCTGATAGACCGAGACGATCTCATCCAGCTCCGCCATGAGCTTTTTCACCTCTTCCTGCTCCCGTGTTACGCGGGCCATCTCGTCTTGGAGGCGCTTCAGGTGCTCCAAGCGCCCTTGGACGATCCCGCGCGCTTGCGCCAGCTGATCGTATCGCTCTTGGAGGGTCGCGCGCTCTTTGTCCAAGGCGCTCAAGAGTTCTTGGACTTGGGCGCGCTTGCTCGCGATCTCGTTCTGGCCCTGCAGGCGCTCCTGCATCTGCATGCGGCGGTCGTGCAGCCGCGCGATGTCCCCCCGCAGCTCGTTGAGACTCTCTAGGAGAGTCTTGCGGACGGCTTGCTTCTCGCGCCACTGCTGCCGCACCCGCAAGAGATTCTCGATCTCGCTCTTGATCCTCTCGAGCTTCTCTTGTGTGTTCAGGGCTTGGTTCAGCTCCTGAGTGAGCGCGCGCACCGCGGCTTCTCGCTTCTCTTGTTCGGCTTGCTGGGCGGCGACCGTCTGCGTCTCGCTCTCGATCTGGTTTTGCAGGTGAGCCATACGCTCTTGTAATCTTTGGTGACGCTCGACGGCACTCTCAAGCGCGGTGCGCGTGAGCGCGATCTCGGCGCGCCGCGCCTCCAGTCGCTCGATCTCGAATATGATCTGATCGAGCCCGCTCTGCACGTCCTTCCAGAGAGTCAGCTTCTCGGCGATGCGTTCCAGCTCGCGCTCTTCGTGCTGGACTGCTCTCTCGAGCTCGGCGATCTTCGGCTCGATCACACCGAGAGATTCCGACAGGTGCTCCGGATGAACAGCTTGGCCGCAGGTGGGGCAGCGTCCCGCCGCGAGCAACGCTTGCTTGTGCGCGAACTCTTGCCGCAGGGCATCGCATTGGGTCTTAGCTTGCAGCACGGCTCGCTTCGCTTGATCGTACTGTTCCTCGAGGGCGCGGAGTTCGCCAGCCCACTGCGCTCGAATCTTTTCGAGGTGCCGCGCGTCGGGAAGCCCCGTTGGGAACGGCACTCCGAGCTTGCGAGCCCCTTCAGCAATCGTGCTCAGATGGGCCGTTACAGATCGCTCGTGATCGGCGTAGGCCAGGGCAAGAGTAGCGAGTCCTGTCTCCATCTGCTTGATCTGTTGGGCCTCGTGCTCGTGAGTGCGGGATAGCTCTTCGTACTGCTCGCGCGCATGGGCGATGGCCCGCTCGCGGTGCGCGCGCTCCGCCGTCAGCCGGGTCAGCTCCTCACGGGCCTCTTGGAGTTTGGTCCGCTGAGCTTCGATGCGGGCCTTGCCCTCTCTGAGCTTCTCTGGAACTATCGCGACATCATCGCTGGTCGCGGCTTGGTCGAGCGACTCCAGGACGCGCGCACCATCCATCTGGAGCAGAGGCTCCGCAAGCAGCCTCTTGAGAGCAAGCGCAGACTTCTGATGGCGCTCGCTGAGGCGTTCGAGCTCATCCTCGAACTCCTTGCGTTCGGCCTCCCGCTGCGCTAAGCGAGATTGTTTCTCCGCAAGCTCGTGATCTATCTGCTGCAACTCTTGAGCAGCTTGGGCAAATTGCTGGAGAGAGTCTTCGTAGCTTTGCAGGAGCTTGTGGGCGCTGGCGCGGCGCTCGTCGAGGTCCACAAGATCGCTCTGGAGGCGCTCCATCGAGTCGGTGAGCTGGGCTTTCTGTTTAGCCAGCTCCTCGCCTTCCAGAGCGTCAATCTCGTGGCGCAGGCGGGCCGAGCGTTCCTCGAGCACGCTCAGGCGTCGGTTGAGGGCCCGCAGGGCCTCTTTCGAACGCGGGTTCACGAAGAGATCTATTTTGTAGAGCCCCAACAGCCCGTCGAGCATCTGCTCGCGCGTCCGACGATCCGCACGGATGAGACGATCTATCTCCCCCTGGCGCACGTAGACGCAGTTGGCGAACCCCTCGCGATCCATCCCAAAGAATCGCTCGATCTCCGCGATCACGTTCTCGGTGCCGACCCAGACCGAGCCGTCTTCGCTGACCAGCTGGCAGCCGCTGCGCTCGCTCTTGACCGTCCCGCCTTGACGTCGCAGGGCGATCTCAGCCGTGTAGCGTTTCCCACTGTAGAGAAAGCGCAGCCGCACCGAGCCCGAATCCGCGCCGATCCGCAAGATTTCGTCGAGATTGCGCCCGATCACATGCCGGGCCTCGCTGCCGTAGAGGGCAAAGAAGATGCTCTCCAAGAGCGAAGACTTGCCGCTGCCGTTGGCCCCAGCGATCACGGTGATCCCCGGCTCAAATTGCACCGAGGCTCTCTTGTAGCTCCACAGATTTTCGATCTCCAGGTGTTCGAGCTGAAACTGATCGCGCGCCAGTGGGGTCTGATCGCGCAGGGCCGGGCCGGCCTCCTCCGGCGGGGCTTTGCTCAACAGATCAAGCAGATTCTCTTCTTCTCTTATAGATTTTCGCGCCATGCTCGCTCCAGCAGCGCCGTCACTTCTGGGTCTACGTTCGAGTCTGCGATGGCTAAATCTCGGATGATCTGGTCAATCTCGCGGGCGAGCGCAGAGAGATTTTTTTTCGCTACTGCCTCGGAGATCACCTGCTCGACGTCGCCGAACTCCACCGTCACCGCAGGGGAGGTGCGCCCATCAGTGAGCTGCTCGACGGGCCGCACGCGCACCGCGAGCGCCCCGCGCCTGTACCCCAGCTCTTCGATCTCCACCGCCGTCGGCTTGGCCGTATTATTTAAGTACACGACGATCACCGCGCCCTGCACATCAGAATTTTCGATCCGTTGGAGCGGGTCCTCGTCGGCGGGGATGTAGACAAAGCGTCGTGTGACCAGCTCATGCCGTTGGAGCCGCCCGTTCTGTAAATCTATAATATTGACGCCTCGGCGTCTCTTTTCGTCGAGCATCCAGCGTTCGGTGCTCCCACAATAAGTGACGAGTTTGTCGCCCTCCCTCCACGAGCGATGCTCGTGATAGTCCCCTAAGAGAACAAATTGTGCGCCGCAGTGCCAGAGCTTCTCCAGGGCCAGCTCGCCGTCGAGCTGATCGAGCAACTGGTGGCAGACCAAGACGCCGCCCTCGCAGGGCGGGGGCGAGACGGGGCGACGCCCGGAGAAATCCAGCCCGTAGATGGGCACACCGTCTAGATCGAACGGCTTGGTGCGCAGATGGACAGCTAAGCCCAAGTCCTCGAAGAGATCGAGCCATTGGACGCCGCGCCGCTGCTCGTGGTTCCCCACTATGCCCAAAAAGCTCACTCCTGCGTCTTTGAGGGCAAACAGCCCTCGCAGGGTCGCCAAAAGATCTTCAGCGCCGGGGGTGCGGTCTTCAAAGAGATCCCCGGCATGAATGACAGCGGAGACCCCTTCGTCGAGGGCGACCTGGATGACCTGCAAGAACGCCCTGGCGAAATCCTCGCGGCGTTCTTCTAGCCCGTACTGGCGAAAGCCGATATGGGTGTCGCCGGTGTGCAAGACTTTAGTCATGTGTTTTTATACTAGCACGATTGCCAAAAAAAGCAAGGACAAGGGTCTATAAAAAAAATCGCTCCGCCGTAGGGCAGTGCGGCGGAGCGACTCATCCCCTCAAGCAGCAGGGTCTTGAGGGGGCTCTCTGTCATCCCTCTAGGGTGCTTCCCTCACTCCGTGGGGGCTTATCGCCCCCTCCCCCCTCTCCCGCGGTAAGCGTTGAGTTCTAGAGGGAGTGACAGAGCCAGGAGGGCCTGGGGCCTTGCCGGTTCACTCAACCGTGTCCGCGACTGGGGAAAAATCCCGCCCTGCTGGGGGCCTGGTCCAGAGAAGGCGGGCAAAACCCTGGTCGTCGAACAATCGGAGCACCGCTCCGACGAAGGGTTCCCAGCCCCCTGGTCTAAGGAGGTTGTGTTGGGGTCTTACACCTCATCCCTTATCTCCCCCTGAGCATTCTATTATTTAC
>JAILZC010000113.1 GCA_023512665.1 Candidatus Bipolaricaulota bacterium
ACTTCCAAGCACTCGATGCTCAGCTTGGCGACAGCTGTTTTGCTCCCATTCTGGAGCCGGAGCGCTCGGCTCTGATTATAGATAGCCAGAATATCGTGCATGTTGTTGCGGTCTGTGGCTATAGCGGCTGCCCAGGAGGTGACCCCGACCGGTATGCCAGATCGGTTGCCGCGGCTTTGGGATTTCAGCATGGTCTACCATATAATTCAGGCAATAACGCTTATCTTGATCCTGGAGAGGCACCACCGCCGGAGCTCTCGGAAGAAGAATTGGAAATGTTAATGCACTACTTTTGGCTTATGACGATACGATAGCAAACTAGCCGTTGCCTGCTAAGCTCGTTAAGAGTACAATGAGAATTAGCTTGAGAAGCCAAACAAGAAGAGGGAGGCATTATGAGGCAAACCCTAAGACACTATGGTGCAATCTGTATGATCTTCTGGATCGCGCTCGCATGGACAGGCTTCTCCCATTTCACTTCTACACTATGGGTGGACTATGACGATCCCACCTGTGGCGGCCATTCCCCTTGCTACCAAACGATCCAAGAGGCCGTCGCCGCAGCCCAGCCAGGAGATACCATTAGAATCCGCCCTGGCACGTACCAGGGCCAAATCATCATCTCTAAGGATCTTACGCTCTCCGGCGAGTCTTGGGAGCTCGTGCTCATCCACAACAAAAACGATCTTGGAGAAAGACCCTGGGAGGCCATCAGAGTCATTGGGCCTGCTACGGTCACCATAGAGGCCGTATCTATCATTGATAGCATGGTGGGTCTCTTCGCCAAAGAGGCTCAAATAACCATGAGGCGAGCCCGGCTCTCAAACAACCATGTAGCCATATGGATTTTTAACGGCCAGTTGACTCTTGTGGAGAGCCAGCTCTCTTCCAATAGTAGTGGTGTTTCTTTGGCTACGGAAAGCCCACTGCCAAACCGCATTGAGGGCAATCAATTCCACGAGAACTCTGTGGCTATCGCTGTTGGCCAGTCTAGCCGTGTGATCATCCGTGAAAATAAGATCTATGACGCCGTCGAGGGTGATTGGCTAGGCCATCTAGGCATAGGCATAAATCTCGGAGGCTCTGCTGAGGCTTCTATACAGGGCAACATCATTCAGAATAACGCAACAGGTACAGTGCTCGAGGGATCAGCTAGAGCTTCTATAGAGGGGAACCAGATCCTAGGGAACGCGCTCAATGGGGTGATCGTGCAAGACAGTGCTCAAGCCCTCTTAATCAACAACCAGATCTCCCAAAACGGCTTTAGTTCGTTAGTGCTCGGATATTCTCCTTTATTTCTTGGCGATCCGTTCTCCCGACCGCAAGGCTTTGGTGTGGCTGTCGGTTTGGCTGCCTCGGCTGAACTTAGGCAAAACCGCGTTGAGGGTAACTTATTTGGCATAGGGGCTTTTCAAGGAGCTCATGGTCCAACGTCAAAGCAGTTACTGCTTACCCCTCGCCTCATAGCGCAAGGGAACTATGTTCAAGGGAATGGCTGGGGCATCTGGCTCAGAGGAGCCGAAGCCACCTTAGAGGGGAACGAGATCCTCCAAAATGATGTAATCGCCCTTTCCCTAGACCCTCAGCTCTGGTATTGGCTAGATTTCTTTTTCCCATCAGCAGGAGTGCTCATACAAGGGGGGCAGCCTTTGATCCAGTCTAACCGTATTATGCGGAACAGCTTAGGAGTTGTCTTGCAGTTGCAGTCCTCCCCAACTCTTCTGGGCAATCAGATTCTGAGCAACTCAGAGTATGGGATTGCCTTGTATCAGCAACCCTGCTTCGATCTATCGGTATCCAATCCACTCATAGAGGCCATAGCAGAGAATCTGAAATTTCAAGGGAAGGTATCCGGAGAGGCCAACGAACTCTCCAGCAATAGTAAAGCCGATCTCTGCCCGCCCGACTACCCCTGGCCGCCGGGGTTCCGAAAGTAGCGAAGGCATAGCCAGAAAAAGCACAAGCAAGCGCCCAGCTGCCTTCAGCTTCTTGCCAAGAAAATTTATTTCTTATAATACTGCGCGTTAATTTGAATGAAATTCTTCCATTGTTCGGGGACGTCCTCTTCGGGGAAGATCGCTTGCTCTGGGCAGACCGCCGCGCACGCCCCGCAGTTGATGCACGTCGTCGGATCAATATAGAGCTGGCGCACGTTGGGGAAGTCGGGCTCATCGGGGCGCGGATGGATACAATCAACAGGACAGACCTGAACGCAGTCAGTGTGCTTTTTATCTATACACGGCTGACAGATGACAAACGCCATGATCCCTCCTTCATAGCAAACTCAGTATAGCAGACTATTTTTGTCTGCGCAAATCAGAATCTCGTAAAGCGCATCTTCTCGTCAATCTGGGCGACCGTGTGCGCGATGAGCGTGTATGCGTTCTCTAAATCCGAGAGCGAGACCAGCTCGCAGGGGCTGTGCATGTAACGATTGGGCACGGAGACCAAACCCGCGGCGATCCCCGCGCGGGTCATCTGCATGGCATACGCATCGGTGCCCATGCCGCGCGGCTCCCCGTTGAGCTGATAGGGGATATTTTTCGCTTGAGCTGTTTCTATCAAGAGATCGACGACTTTGTGATTATACGTCGGCCCGCGGCCGATCATCGGGCCCTGGCCCAGCTTAGCTGCACCGACGCGCTTCTGCTCTTCGGCCATCGTGGGGAAATCCGTAGCGAAGCCGACGTCCACGGCGATCCCCACTAACGGATCAATCCCGTAAGCGCTCGTATGCGCGCCGCGCAGGCCAACTTCTTCTTGGACTGTAGCAACAGCATAGACTTCGGCTTTAGGCTTGAGCTTGGCAAGCATCCGTGCAGCCTCAAGAACGACAAACGCCCCAGCTTTGTCGTCGAACCCGCGCGAGACGACTAGCCCATTTCTCAGTTCCATAAAGCCGTAGTCAATTACAGCGGGGTCGCCGATGCGGACTAACTTCTCAGCTTCGGCTTTATCTTTGGCGCCGATGTCGATCCACAGCTCTTCGATCTTGGTCACTCGGTTGCGATCTTCTTCTTTAATTAAGTGAATGGGCTTTTTGCCGATGACGCCTGGGATTTTACCCGACTGTGTGCGGATCCAGACGCGCTGGCCCTGGACGATCTGGGGGTCCCAGCCGCCGATCTGCCCAAAGTAGAGAAAGCCTTGGTCGTCAATGTGCGTGATCATAAATCCGATCTCGTCCATGTGCCCGGCGAGCATCACTCTCGGTTTGCCGCCTCTGTTGACGACGGCGATGACGTTGCCCTGGGTATCGGAGCGGACTTCGTCGGCGAACGTTTGGGCTTCCTCGGCCCAGACTTGGGCAGCTTCGTCTTCGTAGCCTGAGGGACTGACCGTCGCGAGGAGTCGTTTGAGAAAATCCAGAGAGCGGGGTTCCATCGTTGGGCCTCCTTGAAAAGAGTTATGGGGGTATTATAGCTAAGAGTCTGCGAGTTTGCACTCTGCTCTCTTAAGGGTCCCGGCTGCTGAAGCATCCGGCTCAACAGGTGGAAGCCCGCTGAAGCGGGCTGTGAGAGCGTGCTTCAGCACGCTTGCACCGGCTGAGCCGGCGGCCGCCGGCTCACGGGAGATTTCCACAAAACTTCATAGCCATCACGTGACCTTTAGCTCCTCTAAGAACTTCGTCAGGTCAATCGCCGGTCGGCCTTGGCTGTCCGCGATCGTCTGTTTGGCTGGCGGCGTCTCCCGGTAGAACGGAATTCTCTGAAGAATCCGGTCTTCGTAGGACGGCACCGTCTCGTTCTTCAGCAAGACCCCGATGGGAATCCGATCGCCCCATTCCAGAGCCTTCTCGATAAATCTATTGAGCTTCTCTGCGATTTCAGCGTCGCTCATCCCCGGACGAACGAGGGGGTCATAGCCCTGCTCCTCAAGCTTATAGACGCGCGGGAGGGGCTTGCCCGTCTGCGGGTCTTTGCGGTCTTCGCCGCCGTACCACTCGCGCGTGTTGATGTCATTGTAGGTTGGACAGGGCTGGAGCACGTCAATGAACGCCGAGCCATTATGCGCGATCGCCTGCTTGATCGTGTTCACCAGATGCTTAATATCATACGCATAGCTGCGCGCGATGAACGTATACCCTGCCGCGAGCGCCAGAAAGAGTGGGTTGACCCCTTGATTGATATTGGGCTGGGGGAGAGATTTTGTCTGCACGCCCAGCTTCAGCGTTGGTGAAGCCTGCCCTTGGTCAGCCCGTAGACCCCATTATTGTGCAAAATATACGTTATATCTACGTTGCGTCGGCCGGCGTTGACGAAGTGTCCCGCGCCGATGCCCAGCCCGTCGCCGTCGCCACCGACGGCGATCACGGTGAGGTCGGGGTTGGCGAGCTTTGCGCCGGTGGCGTAGGGCAAGACGCGCCCGTGGAGCGTGTGAATCCCGTATGTATTGATATAGTGCGGGGTCTTGCCCGAACAGCCAATCCCCGAAAAGACCGCGACGCGATGGGGTTCCAAATCTAGCTCAGCCAGGGCCATCTGCACGGCATTTAAGATGCCGAAGTCCCCGCAATTATGAAGGGTCGCGCACTCGCTGACATAGCTATGGACATCCTCGACCTCGAGATTCCACACTGGGCCGTCGTACTCGAAGGTCTCGATATCTGCTACGGGAACCATCACGAAGTTCTGCCCGATCACCGTCGAGGGGGGCTTGCCTGCAGGCAGTTTCTTGGGCTTTACGCCCAAGAGCTTCATCAAGCGCTCATAGTCCCTAGCACTCGTGACGAAGACGCTATAGGCTTCGCGGTGCCCTCTGCAAGCTGGCGTGGTGTAGACCGAGGGCACGATCCCTTGGCGCAGGAGCAGCAGCTTGAGCTGCTCTCGGAGCGTCTTCGAGATGGTCTTATAGC
>JAILZC010000114.1 GCA_023512665.1 Candidatus Bipolaricaulota bacterium
GCGGCGGCACAGGTTCAGACGGTCTCTGTCCAGGGTTGGTCAATATCAACGCGAGCGCGAAGGCCACAATGACGAGCACAGCTCCGGCGAGCAGCCACGATCTCTTCATACATCCCTCCCGTCTTCTCAAGCCACAGTTTAACTACTCTCCTTGGAAGTTTCAACTTGGGCCTCTCCCCAGGCCTACCTCTTACCTCACCCCTTCCCTCTCCGTAAACGGAGAGGGCTAGGGTGAGGTGGAAGAAGCTTGAGTTTTTCCCTGCATCTGCTAGACTAAAGCTATGCTGGGGTTGGTAGATCGCTATCTGATCCGCGAGATGATCTTCCCCTTCTTGCTTGCCGTCGCCGGCTTTGTTCTGTTTATCGTGCTCAATCTCATTCCCCAGCTCTCCGATTTTATGCTCGACCGCAAAGTCCCCCTCAAGACGCTCTTTCTTATGCTCGCCTACAAGCTGCCCGAACTCTTAGTCTACGGCCTGCCCGTGGGTGTGCTCTTCGCGATCTTTTGGGCCTTGGGACGGCTCAGCCACGACCGCGAGCTTGTCGCCCTGCAAGCCGCCGGCTTTTCGTTACGGAGGCTGATGCTCCCCGTGGTGCTCATGGGTGTGATCACTACTGGAGCAGCGTTCGCCGTGGGAGAGCTATGGATGCCCTGGGCCAATCACCAATACTACAACCTGCTGCGCGAGATCTTCTTCATCCGTTCCTCCCCACAGATTCGCGAGTCTACTTTCATCAAGATCAGCGATACGGCGTATGCGTACATCGAGCGGTACGACCCGACGACAAAAAAGCTCTCCAACGTGATGGTCTTCGACCAAGGGGGCGGCGAGTATCTTGCCGAGCTTCAGGCACGCTTCCCCAAGATCATCGTTGCTACCGAAGGGGAGTGGGACGGGGAATACTGGCATCTGACGCAGGGGAAGCTCCATAAGCTGCGCGACGACGGCCTGTTCGAGTACACCTCCAAGTTCGAGAAGCTCTCGATCCGCGCCGGGCCGTATCTCCAGAGAATTTTCTTAGAGCAGCGCACCCCCCAGGAGATGAGCATCGCCGAGCTGTACCAGCAGATTCAAGTCCTCCAGCGCAGCCGCCTGGGGGCCGAGAGCTTGATCGTCGAGCTGCACTCGAAGATCGCGGTGCCGTTCTCGGCCCTGATCTTTGCGCTCTTTGGGGCTCCGTTGAGCCTCATCTTTGCCCAAGGGGGAGCGCCGCGCGGGCGGGCCGCCGGGGTCATTCTCAGTGTGCTGTTAGTCGCGTGCTATCAGGGGCTTTTGCTGTGGATGTCCACATTGGGCAAGCGCGGCGTGATCGCGCCCACGCTTGCGCCGTGGGTGCCTAATATTCTCTTTGCGGTGCTGGGGGTTTTTTTGTTGATCTGGCTGGATCGGCTCAGTCGGCTCGATCTCTTCGCGCGGCTGCGCCGGCTCTTCGCGCTCGCGCTTCTGTGCGGTACGTTGAGCGGGTTTGCGTGCTTGGCACAGGAGCCGCCGCCCCTGGCGTTCGATCTCCAGGCCGACCGACTGACGGTCGCTCGCGATTGGAGCGAGATCGCTGCTGAGGGCCACGTCCGGTTCACGTATGAGAAGGGCCGGCTGCAAGCAGACCGCTTGAGCGCGCAGAGGACCCCTCCCCAATCTAACCCCAACCCCCTCTCTGAAGGGAAGGAGCTAGGGGAGAGGTGGCGCATTGCTGCGGAGGGCCGCGTCATCTGGGAGGGGGAAGGGCTGAAGGGCGAATCAGAGAAGATCGAGCTGCAGATCGCGTGGGATGGGGCGCACTGGCAGCTGGAGCGCGCGCGCTTACAAGAAGCAAGCTTGGAGTATCAGCAGGGGCGCGTGCGCGCCTCGGAGGTCGTCGTGCGGGGAGAACGCACGGCAACGTTCACGAACTTCATCGGTCAAACAAGGTTTGAGAGCGCCGCCCGAAAGCGCGAGACCCTGCGCTTCCAGGGCGACACAGCCCACGTGACTTTCTCGCCCGACGGAGAGATCAAACTCCTCCAGATCACGAGCGGGGAGATCACGACCTGTACGTGCCCCGAGCCCATCACGCGGTCAGCGTACTCGATCTCTGCGGGGAGCGTGCGCCTGGAGCCCAACGAGTCCATCTTGGCTCTGAATATTCTCTTAAAAGCGTATGGGCTGCCGGTCTTCTGGGCTCCGGTCTACTTCGCGTCTCTGAAAGAAGAGACGAAGAACCCCCTCCTGCCCGATTTTGGGCAGTTGCCCGACCGAGGGTGGTATCTGCGCTGGCGCTTTCCGTTCGTGATAGATAAAGACAACACTGGCACGCTCTTGATAGACTATTACACAAGGCTCCCTGAAGTGGGCACGGGGATCGAGTATAGCTATAAGCTATGGGCGCAGCAGGGGCAGGTTTCGGTCTATCGGCTGGTGGGGCGCGGTGAATCGTGGGCCGTGGATTGGACCCATCAGGCCCAGCTTCCCCTGAGTCTGCGTCTCTCGGTGGGAGTCTCCTCGCGCACGGGGCTTTTAGAGCGAGAAGCTCAACGGCTCTTCTCGCGGGCGCTCCTGTCGGCGAGCTGGGGCGTGGTGCGCTGGAGCCTCCTCTGGAGCCGCGATCACCATCTTGTCTTGCCAGAGCCTGAGAGCGAAGAAGCCGCGCTCTATCGGTTCTTAGAGAAAACCCCGGAGCTGACGCTCGCGCTGACGCCGTGGCGTCTTGGGCCGCTCCCCCTCTCGGTGATAGCGAGTACGTCGTGGGGGAGATATCGTGAAAAGAAGCTCGACAAAGAGATTGTGGACGAGAGTAGCCGTTGGGAAACTGTGCTCGGCGTGCAGTCGCTCGCCTTGGGGACAAGCCCTTTCACGGTGCAGGCGAGCGCGAACTATCGTCTCTCGCTCTATGAGCCGCAACGTCTGCGCCGGGAGACGTACGATCTCACGGTCGCGACGAGCCTCCGTCCGTTGCCCGGTTTGAGTGCCGACACGACGTATGCGTACCGGCTCGTTCTCGGGCAAAGCCCGTTCCGCTTCGACACGCTCGCTTTTGTGCATCGGGTCAGCTTTCGCGCCAGTTGGGCTCCTCTGCCTGTGCAGCCCACTCTTTCAGGGGGGTACGATCTCGACCTGAAGAGATTTGACCCACTCCGTCTGGGCCTGCGCGCTCAGCTGTTGGGGCTGGACGCTCTGTTTGACTTGGAGTACGATCTCAATCACGCCCTTTGGCAGCGAGTGGCGCTCACCGTCAACGGATCGTGGGATATAGCCAAAACCCCTGCTCTGACTATGCAGGTAACAACGGCTTATCGCTTTCCGACACGGAGTTTCGAAGATTTGATTCTCAAGATCAGTTGGGGCGCGCAGCGTTTGGGGGCCGGCGTCAATCTCAATCGCTTTGCTTTGGTCCGGCTCAATCTGGAGACGAGCTGGCAATGGGGGTCGGATTGGGAGTTTTCGCTCAAGGGCGAATATGACATTCCCGCGCAGCGCGTGACGGCCTTGCAATTGGGAGTGATCAAGAAATTCTGTCACGCTTGCTGGCAAGTGGGCCTCTACAGCGACATCCGGCGGATATGGCTCCAGGCGCAGATCAATGCCTTCCCCACAACACAAGTTCGCTATTCGCCCACCGATCAGAGGCTGTCGTTTGGCTCCTAGCGTCTCTGAAGCGCAGAGTGTATACTAGGACGATTCTCGCAATGGGGTGATCGCTCGTATGGAGGTACGGACTGTGTGTTTTGTCGGGCACGCGGGGGCGGGCAAGACGGCCCTGGCGGAGGCGCTGCTGAAACGAGGGGGTCACGACGCAAAATTCGACTTCACGCCGGAAGCCAAAAGCCGTGGCCATTCTGTGGACCTCGGCGTGGGCAGTCTCCTGCAAGGCGAACGGCTCTTACAGATTCTCGACACCCCCGGCTTCACCGAGTTTATTGAAGAGGTCTATAAAGCCCTGTGGGCCTCGGAGACGGCGGTGCTCGTGGTCAACGCCGAGAAGGGCGTCGAAGTCCACACCGAAAAAGTCTGGGAGCTCATACAAAAGTTCCAGAAGCCCTCTCTGGTCGTCATCAATAAAATGGACTTGCCCAATGCGGACTTGCCCAAAGCCCTCGAATCCCTGCGCACGACGCTGCCGGGGAGATTCGCGTGTTTAGAGCTGCCCATTCGTGAAGGGGCGAACTTCGTGGGCTATGTGGACTTGATCGAGCACAAAGCCGTCTATATAGACAAGCGCAAGGGCGAGATCCCAGCAAATTTACAGGCGACCGTCGCTGCGGAGCGCGAACGGCTCCTCGAAGTTCTCGCTGAGGCCAACGACGAGCTGATGGTCCATTTTCTTGAAGGCCAAGAGATCCCGGTGGAAGAGATTCGCCAGGCGCTCAAAGATGCGCTGCGCGTGCGCCTCTTCAGCCCGGTGCTCTGCACGTCCGTCCCGTCTGGGGCAGGCATTGAGGCCCTCTTAGAGATGCTCCAGACCGAAACGCCGACGTTCACGGATATAAACAAGCCGGGCGAAAGCTTCGTCGCTCAAGCGTTCTATCTCTTCTCGGATCAGTATTTGGGGAGACTGGCGTTTCTCAAGATTTTTGGTGGGACGCTCTCTGAGGGAGATACGATCACCAACGTCAATACTGGTGCACAGGAGCGCGTGAAGGAGATCCTGCGGTTTCACGGAGATAAATCCGAGAAAATCCCCCGTGCCCACCCCGGCGAGATCGTAGCGTTGGCGAAACTGAGCGACTGTCAATTGGGCGAGACTTTCTCGGCTTCTAGCGCGGCGGAGAAACGGCTGTGGATCGAATTCCCTAAGCCCGTGTTCGCCCGCGCCGTGACCCCAGAAACCCAAGCCGATGACGAGAAGATGAGCAGTGCGCTCAAGGAGAT
>JAILZC010000115.1 GCA_023512665.1 Candidatus Bipolaricaulota bacterium
CCCAAGAAGTCGTGCCGCTTCATGACCCCAGCGAACCCCTTGCCCTTGGAAATCCCGCTCACATGTACCAGCTCGCCCTCTTGGAAGAGCGCCACGCTCAGCTCTTGTCCAATCTGGAACTCCGCAGGATTCTCCACGCGAAACTCCCGCAGGGTGCGCTTGGCCGCAATCCCCGCTTTATGAAAGTGCCCCTTGAGGGGCTTGGGCACGTTCTTCTCTTTGATCGTGCCGTACCCAACTTGAATCGCATTATACCCGTCGGTCTCGACGGACTTGATCTGAGTGATCACCGATGGTTCGGCGTAGAGCACGGTGGCAGCTTTCTGCTGGCCGTCCGCGTCAAACCACGTGATCATCCCGGCTTTCTCGCCCAAGATCCCCACGGCCATATCACAGCTTCACCTCGATGTCAATGCCCGCCGGCAGCTCGATGTCCATCAGGGCATTGATCGTCTCCGATGTCGGCTCTTTGATGTCAATCAATCTCTTATGGATGCGACGCTCGAAGTGCTCCATAGATTTCTTGTTGACATGCGGCGAGCGCAGCACCGTATAGCGATGGATCTCGGTGGGCAACGGCACCGGCCCGATGATCTTCGCCCGCGTCTCTTGGGCGGTCTTGACGATCCGGCGCGTCGCGTCGTCCACCAGCTCGTGATCGTACCCTTTGAGGCGAATCCGAATCTTCTCTCGAGCCATGTTACTTTCTCCCCTTCAGAATCTCTTCTTTGAGCGTATTGGGCACAACGTCGTAGTGTGAGAAGCGCAAGCTATACGTCGCACGCCCTTGCGAGATCGAGCGCAGCTGTGTGGCATACCCAAACGTCTCGGCCAACGGGATGAGGGTATGAATGATCTGGGTGTTGTGTCGAACCTCCATCGCCGTGATCTGGGCGCGGCGCGACTGCACGTCCGTGATGATCTCCCCGACGTACTCTTCGGGGGTGACGATCTCGCACATCATAATCGGTTCGAGCAAGAGTGTTTTCGCTCTTTCGAACGCTTGGGTGAGGGCGCGCGCCGCCGCGGTCTTGAACGCGATCTCGCTCGAATCTACCGGGTGCGAGGACCCGTAGAAGAGCACGGCACGGATATCTACGATGGGGAATCCCCCTAGCGGCCCGCTGGACAGCGACTCTTCCAAGCCCTTCTGGACCGCGGGGATAAATTCTCTGGGGATGACCCCGCCCTTCACTTCGTCCACGAACTCGAAGCCGCTCCCGCGTGGCAGCGGCTCGAAGCGAATACACACATGAGCATACTGGCCGCGCCCGCCCGTCTGCTTGATAAATTTCTCTTCGACCTCGACGATCTCTGCGAGCGTCTCGCGATAGGCGACCTGGGGCCGCCCCATATTCGCTTCGACTTTAAACTCCCGCTTCAGCCGATCAAAGAGAATCTCTAAGTGCAGCTCGCCCATCCCCGCGATGATCATCTGATTGGTGTCGGGGTCAATTTTATAGCGAAAGGTTGGGTCTTCCTGGGCGAGCTTGTAGAGGGCTTCGCTGAGTCTATCTTCTTCGGCATCGGTCTTGGGCTCGACGGCCGCCATGACCACAGGCTCAGGGAACTCGATCTTCTCTAAGACAATCGGGGCATTGGGGTCGCAGATCGTGTCCCCCGTGATGAGCTCCTTGGGGCCGACGACCGCGGCGATATTGCCCGCGAGCACTTCGTCAACCTCGGTGCGCTTGTTGGCGTGCATGTGAAATATCCGAGCGATTCGCTCGGTCTTGCCCGTGGTGCTGTTGAAGACATACGACCCTTTGGTGAGCTTGCCCGAGTAGACACGGACGTAGACCAAGCGCCCCGTATACTCATCCGTCTGGACTTTGAACGCCAGGGCCGAGAGCGGTTCCTCAGGTGTGGGGCGACGCTGGACCTTGGCGCCGTCGGCGCTGGTGCCGTTGACGCTGAGGCCCTCGATGACCCCGCGATCGAGCGGGCTGGGCAGATAGTCTACGACGGCGTCTAGGAGGGGCTGAATCCCGATATTATTGAGTGAGGAGCCGCACAGCACCGGCACGAGGGCATCTTCGGAGATACACGCCTTGCGCACGGCTCTTTTGATCTCTTCTTCGCTCAGGGGATGTCCTTCTAAGAACTTTGTCAGAATCTCTTCATCAGCTTCGGCGAGGGTTTCTAAGAGTTTCTCGCGGGCGTGCTGGGCTGGCTGGGCGTGCACACCACCTGGGCCATCATGGGGCCGTTTTATCTGTTCATCCTGGCGCACGGGGTGCACCAGCCGTGCGGGCAAAGCGGGGCGGTGTCGCCGTTCCCACAGGCGGCCGGCGCGGCATCGGCCCTGGCCGGCTTCATCATGATGGTCACCGCCTTTGGCATGGGCCTGTGGCTGGGGCAGCGCATGGCGGCGGGCGGCGCGTCCGGCGTGTACCCGCTGACCAACGGCCTGTGGTTTTGGGCCATGATGATTGCGTTGGTGGCGTGGACGCTGGTGCAGCGCCACGGCGAGGTGCGTGCGCCGGTGCAGGGGGCCATCGCGCCGGCGCGGCGCTGACACGCGCGCGGCGGGCGGTGGCAGCGGTCATAATCGCGGGCCCATGAGCGCCGCCCCCTCCGACCCTTTCGCCCCCACCGTTGCGGGTGCCCCACCGGCCCGCGCCGCCTGGCTGGCGCTGGCCGGCCCCACGGCCAGCGGCAAAACCGCCCTGGCGCTGACCATCGCGCGCCACTGGCCGGTCGAAATCATCAGCGTCGACTCGGCCCTGGTGTACCGCGGCATGGACATCGGCACCGCCAAGCCCACGGCCGCGGAGCGCGCCGCCGTGCCGCACCATCTGATCGACATCCGCGATCCGCACGAGGCCTACAGCGCGGCGGAATTCGTGCGCGACGCGCGCCACCTGGTCAATACCATCCGCGCGCGCGGCCGCTGGCCGCTGCTGGTGGGCGGCACCATGCTCTATTTCAAGGCGCTGTTCGACGGCTTGGACGAGTTGCCACCCGCACAGCCCGCGCTGCGCGCGGCGATCGAGCAATTGATCAGGCAGTTCGCGGACGCCTGATGCGACCCTTCACGCTGCTCACAGCGGGCTTTTTCGGATGGCAGGCGGCTTGCGCCGCAACGCTCGACGGCGATGCGGTTCTCGGTGCCGGCCAGTTCGTCCTGCAGACGCATGAAATTTTCGTTGGACTTCAACTGCGGATAGTTTTCGACGATTACCAGCAGGCGGCTCAGCGCGGAATCGAGTTGGCCGTTGGCGGCGATTTTATCGGCCGGCGTTTTGGCGCCGACCAGGGCGGCGCGGGCTGCGGCGATGTCCCCGAAGACCTTTTGTTCCTGCTGGGCGTAGCCTTTCACGGTTTCCACGAGATTCGGAATCAGGTCGGCTCGCCGCTGCAGGACCACGTCCACCTGGGCCCAGGCGGCGTTGACCGCTTCTTTTTTGATAGCCATATCGTTGCGGCGGCTGAAATAAGCGCCGCCCAGGACGAACGCCAGAATCGCGAGAATCACGACAAATATCACCAGAGCTTTCATAGCGACCTCGAAGTATTGAATTTACGAAACTCTACGCGCCGGCGCGTTTCCATTCCTTCTTGGGAACCGCGGCATCCAGCTTGACGATGACTTTTTCCAGGGCGTGCATGAATTCGTCGTACAGCGCGAACGGATCTTTTTTCCAGACACCGCTTTCGCGCTGGGCGTAAACCGCGGAGAAAGTCTCCGCGCTTGCGCCGGTGAGCTGCTCGATGCGCGCGAAGACCTCCGTGGCGGCCACGGGCGGTTCTTCTCCGAGAGCCAGCAGAGTATGACGAAGAAGCGTTCTTGCGGAAGAGATGGATTTGCGCAGGATGGCGCCGAGCTCTAGCTCGTTCTTCCCGGAAAGCAGCGCGTGCTGGCGAAGTTTCAGGAGCAGCAGCCGGAGTTCGTGCTCGACTTCCACGCGATGGAGGTTCATGGGGATTTCGAGATCGGCGACGGGGTCCTTGCCGAAGAGCACGCGGTGAAACTTCTTGATGTCGAGGCTTTCGATAGCGAAGACATCCGTGGAGCGCCGCAATTCCTCGGTGAGGAAAAAGAGAGGGGCGGGCTCTTTCATTTCATTGGTCCACCACTGAACGACGGGCGCGAGCTGCTGGAGCTCGTGCAAGTTCATGTTGACCAGCGTGCACATCACATTGAGGTCGGAAGAGCCGGGATGGAAATCGCCGCGCACGGCCGAGCCGTAAAGAACCACGGATTCCAGGTTTTTGCCCGCTGCTTCTTTCAGACGGCTGACAAGTTCCGCCAGTTTTCCTTCCATAAGTGCCACTCCATTCCCAGGCGGGAAATACGGCTTACCAACTGCCGCTCGCTCCGCCCCCGCCGCTACTGCCTCCGCCGAATCCTCCGAACCCACCGCCCCAACTCCCGCCTCCCCCAGAGCCGCCACCCCAGCCGCCGCCCATCATCGGGCCAATCCACCAACCGCTGCCGCCTCCGCCGCGCCGATTAATATTACTTCCAGAGCCGCCCGAGCGGGAGAGGAGAGCCACAAGAAAGATGAGACCGATGGCAATCAAAATGCCGGCACCGCTGAAATCTTCATCCCTTTGCGGTGGCGACTGAATCTTTGGAACTCCGGAGAGAATGACGCCTTTGTCGTCGGCGATCGTCTTTGCCAATTGCCAGGCCGCTGCCGTGATGCCGCCGCTATAGTCGCCGCGCCGGAAATAGGGAACCATCAAGCGGCCGGCGTCACCCGCGCGCGCATCGTTGACGACCGGCTCAGAGCCATAGCCGACCTCAACGCGGTATCTGCGGTCGTTAGGGGAGACGAGCAGAAGAATGCCTTCGTTGGTCTTCTTGCTCCCCACGCCAAGCTGTTTATAAA
>JAILZC010000116.1 GCA_023512665.1 Candidatus Bipolaricaulota bacterium
GTCAAACCATCTGGGGGGATGAGGTAAGCTGGATTAAAAGTTGGTTTAACGCTTCGATGTCTTTCGTTATAAGTAGAGTAAAACAGAAGGCCGCCAGCCTTCAGCGAACTACATATTTGGGTGATGAAAGGCAAAGAAAAAAAATAAAATACCACTACAAGATCGTATATCTGTTTCGGTAAAATGTAATTATCCAGGTCAGCAACCAAACACCTTATGGACAAATTTCGGCGCGCAGCTTCCGCACTTGCTCCATCGGCTTCTTCACATAATGAATATATTCGACGGCGAGATGGTGGTCCGGCTTCTTGCCGCTGAACATCCGCCGCAGCGGCGACATCGCCCTGTAGGCGCGTTCCTCCGCCAGCCGCTTCTTCTCATAACGTTCCACGACCTGCTCGATGTCGGCGATCAGCTCTTCGTCGGCCATGCGCCGGGAACCCTCCTCTGCAGCGAATACGTCAAGGCCAGCACGGCGAAGGAAACCGCCAGCAGGAAGAGGGCCGTCTCCCCGGCCGCTCCGTAGTTCATCGCCTGCACCTCGTCATAGATGGAGATCGACACCGTGCGCGTCACGCCGGGGATGTTGCCCCCCACCATCAGCACCACGCCGAACTCCCCCAGCGTGTGGGCGAAGCTCAGCACGATCGCCGTAATGAGCCCCGGCAGCGACAGGTGGAGAATCACCCTAAAGAAAGTTCTCAGCGGCGAGACCCCCAACGCCCACGACGCCTCGATCAAGCGACGGTCTACGCTCGAGAAGGCCGAGACCAACGGCTGCACCGCAAAGGGCAGGCTATAGAGCACCGAAGCGATCAATAACCCCTGAAACGAGAAGGGCAGCATCCGCCCCGTCAGGGCCTCATAGAACTGCCCTACAGGGCTGTGGGGCCCGAGCGCCATCAAGATATAAAAACCCAAGACTGTCGGGGGCAAGACCAACGGCAGGGCTACAATGGCTTCGATCAAAAACTTCAGACGCCAGCGCGAGAAGCTCAGCCAGTACGCCAACGGCACTCCGCACATAAGCAATACGAGGGTCGTGGCCACGGCGAGCCGCACGCTCAGCTCCAATGCTCCCCAGTCCATTGGGATCACTCTCCTGGCAAGAAGAATCCATAGTGTTTGAGGATCGTCCGCCCTTGGTCGCTGAGCACGAATGCTCGCAGAAGCTCGGCACTCGCTCGGTCGCGCGCCCAGCGCAAGATGACCCCGCCCTGCTCCAGCCGCGGGTAGCTCTCGAGCGGGAACTCCCAGAAGCGCCCGTGCTCGCGCAGCGGCGGCGCCAGGGCCAGCGAGAGCGCGATGATTCCGAGCTGCGCTACCCCAGCCTGCACAAACTGCGCCGCTTGTGCAACGTTCTCCCCAAAGACAAATTTCTCGCGCACGGCATCATAGACTCCTAAAGACTTCAGGGCCGCTTCGGCAGCGCGGCCGTAGGGCGCGTGCTGGGGGTTGGCCAGCGCGATCTTCTTCACGGCGGGCTCGAAGACGGCTCCGACGCCGAGCGTCTCTACTGAAGAGCTTCCCCACAGGACGATCCGGCCCACGGCATACAAAAATTCTGGCAGGGCCAGCCCCTGCTCTCGAAGTCTTTTGGGATAGTCCATATCTGCCGAGAAGAACATATCAAACGGGGCGCGCTGCGCCAGCTGCGCGAAGAAGCTCCCCGACGAGCCGTAAGAGACTTTGACGGTGATCTGCGGGTGCTGGCGCTGAAACTCTTCAATCAGTTCATCGAGCGCGAACTGTAGATCTGCAGCCGCGGCGACGCGGATCGTCGGCTCTGGGATGGGACGGGAGAGATACAACGCGCCAAGAGCTCCGAGGGCTGCGACCGCAACGAAGAGCATCACACGAGCTCGGCTCATACTAAGAGGGCGAACGCCACCACGAGATTATAATCAGCCCCGCCCCCAATACGATCAGCACCCAAGGCCAATATGGTTCTTGAAACGCAAACGCCCCAAAGAACGTTCCAAAGATCGCAAAGAGCACAATGCTTGTCGTAATCAAGACAAGGCCGCTGCGCAGCGCCTCAGCGATCCCTTCCCCGCTGATCAGGCCCGCGAGCACGATCCCTACCCCAACAAACCCAGGGATGAGCGCCCACATATAGCTCCAGCTCCCCCAATGTCCTGTCACGTTCTGCCAGAGCAAAATCCCGCCGATACCCCCAACGATCATCGCGGGGACGGCCATCCCCGGAGCGTTGATCAACAGCCCAAAGATGAGCAACCCCACGCCAACGCCGACGACAATCAAGGGCCCCGTATCTCTGAGAGTGAGTAGCTTCTGCAACTCAGGGACTGTCTGAAAGACGAGCAGCCCAACCCCGATGAGTACTAAGAGCACGCCACCAGCCAGATACGAACGCTGTCGTTGATCCATAGCTTCTCCTCCGTGAGAAGGATAGCATACGAGCGCCGAGGAAGACAAGACCTCAGGGCGGCACGACTCCGCGGCTGCGATACGCCAACCAGAGCATCTGCGCAAATCCCCCAAGCGCAAACGCCACGTGAGCCACATACAAGCCCGTCACTTGCCTCCACAGAACTCCTGCCCACAAGATCGCGCTCGTGACGATCAAGAAGAGCGCCATCGCCTCGGTGACCCCGCGCGTCTTGCGAAAGTAGACTAACGACCCCTGATACCAGCTCTGCCAGACGCTGAACGCCGGCAGGAACAGGGCGAACCATAGGCTCGATTGTGCCAGGGACGCTAATTCTCCAGGCAGCCCCGACAGCCCCTCAAACCAAAGTTTTGCTAGAGGCGTCGCGGCGATGAGCAGGAGCATCGCTGTCAGAGTGAACGAGAGAATCCTTGCGAAGCGCTTCAGACTCTCTTCGGCTTTTGGCTCGCCCAGCAACGCCACGACGACTTCGTTGTACGCGATCCCCGTGCTGCGCAGCAGAAAGAGCAGCCCCGACACCACCGGCCAGACGGCTAAAGACTCCAACGCCCCCGGCATCCGGCTGAGGGCCGCGCTCCCGATGGGTTGTACCAGCAACATCAGAAGGGGTGTCATCGCCAAGGGCACGTAAAAACCCAAGAAGTCCCGCAGGGTGAGAGGATCCCCGTCAGGAGCGATCTGCCGAAGTCTCTTCAGCAGCGGGCGCACTCGCAGCCCCACGAATAACGCTTCGCTCATCACGCCCATCGAGACGGCACTTGTCGCGACGATGATCCCCGGTACCGTCCCCACAAGATACCCAACGCTGAGCACAAGGATATTCGCGCTCAGTCGCACAGCTGTCCCCACGCCCACGGCGTTAGAGTACCCAAAGCGAATCAAGACCCCTTGATGAAATCTTCTATAGGCGATAGACCATGTCCAGGGGGTCATGAGCATCAAGCCCCAGCGTGCTGGCTCAATGATCTCTGTGGGAGCTCCGATGAGCGTGCCAAAGACAAAATCATATAACGGCGTAAACGCGATCACGACGTGCAGGGCTGTGAGCAAAGCCCCGGCCTGCATCATGAAGCGCCGCACTTTGAGATAGGAGTCCCAATCTCTGCTGAGCGCCGTCGAAGCCGCTAAGAGCATAATAATGGGCGACTCGATGATCATCGAGAGCGCGAAGACCACGCCATACGCGGCCAAGTGAATTTGGGGTTCAGCGAGCCGAGAGACGACGGCGCTCACCGCGGGAAGCTCCAGTCCCATGAGCATCCAGCTTGCGGCCAGGGGCCACCACGCGCGGAAGATCCGGCGCAGCGACAGCGGGGCTTGGCTTACTGATGGCGCTGTTACGACTCTGGTCTCTTGCATAGCGTTATATTAACTCACAGAGAGTCGAGAGAGCAATGTTGACGACGGTTCACAGTGTTGCTACAATACAAGCTGTCCCCAAGCTTCGCTTGGCATTCATCGTGCCGCCGCAGGCGGCACGGCGAACAGTCCAGACGAAGTCTGGAGCGCAGCGTGCGCCCGTAGCTCAGGGGATTAGAGCGCTGGCCTGCGGAGCCAGAGGTCGGAGGTTCAAGTCCTCCCGGGCGTACCAATTCCCATGAGCTTCCATATTCGCGAGTTTGCTCCTCATGATTACGCCGTCATCGCCGAGATCGGCAACGCGATCTACCCCGACTATCGCTACAGCCCCGACGAGATCCGCTACGACGACGAGCACTTCGATAGAACAAAATATCTCTTCAAGCGCTACGTCGCCGAAGTCAGCGGGCGCGTCGTGGGCTACGCCGAATACAACCACATGCCCAATATGTTCCATCCCCAGAAGTTTTGGATCTGGGTCGGCGTGCACCCCGAGTTCCAAAAGCAGGGCATCGGCCGGGCGCTCTATGAGAAGATTCTCAATGACTTGCGCGCCCTGAACGCCGTGCGCGCCTTCACCAGTGCTCGCGAAGATTACCCCCGCAGCGTGGCATTCTTACAGAAGAACGGCTTCGTCGAGACGATGCGCACCTGGGAGTCGCGCCTGCTCGTAGCGACGTTCGACTTCAAAAAATTTGCGCACTATCTCGAAAAATTCTCCGCCCACGGCCTCACAATCACCACGCTCGCCCAGGAACGCCAGCGCGACCCCAACTGCCTGAAGAAGCTCTACGAGCTTTATGAGATCATCATGGAGGACGTTCCCCATCCCGATCAGCACACACCCGTTGATTTTGAGCATTTCTTGCGCTACAGCATCGAGCATCCCTATGCGATTGCTGAGGGGTACTTCATCGCCAAGGACGGCGAAAAATATATCGGGCTGAGCAACTTGCGCAAAAGCAAAGACGAACCCAAAGACTTATATCAGGGGTTGACAGGGGTGCGCCGCGAGTATCGCGGGAAGGGAGTGGCGATGGCGCTCAAGCTCAAGAC
>JAILZC010000117.1 GCA_023512665.1 Candidatus Bipolaricaulota bacterium
GTGGAGTAGCGCGCAAAGCGGCGGGGCGGCCGCCGGGGGCCGCGAGGCCCCCCCCGCCGGCCCCCCCCCCTCCGTGGGACGGAAGTAGAGCACCAGGGCGGTGGGCAGCGGCTCCGCCCCCCCGTGGCGCCGCGCCGCCAAAAACCCCAAGGGAAACGATAACACAAAGCTGATCGTCGTACCGATGAGCGCAATCTGGACCGACTGCACCATGCGCTGCACCGCTAATCCAAAGTACTCCGTAGCGGGATCGGTCATGATCGCCCAGACCAGATTACGAAAGTACCCGACCCCTTGAGCAAGCCGCGCGAAATCTACTTCAAGAGAGACAAACGACCACACGATCAAAGACCCAACAGCCCCAATCCCTAGAAGGCGCAGCGGTCTGGGCAAGCCGATCCCTTGCACGAGCGCATCGCGAATGCGATTGGCGACAAGATCAATCACGATGACCAGCGCAAAGATCAGCAGGGCAATCGTCAGCACTTGGGGGTAATTGCGCCACTCCATAGCTGTCGTCAGCTGCATCCCCATGCCCCCTGCCCCCACATAGCCCATCACCGCCGAGACGCGCACATTGAGCTCAAAGACATAGATGACGTGATCAATAAACGAGGGGATGAGCTGAGGCAGCACCGCATAGCGGATGACGTGGAGCTTGCCCGCGCCCACGGCCTCCACAGCCTCGATGGGCTTGGGATTGATATTATCCGCGGACTCTGAAGTGAGCTTGGCGATGATCGCGCACGCGAAGAACGAGAGCGCTCCTACGCCAGCGGCCGGCCCAAATCCCATAGCAGCTACGAATAAGACGGCATAGAGCAGATCGGGGATGGTGCGCAAGATGTTCATCAGGGCACGCATGGGCCAATAGATCAGCGGAGTTCGTACAATAAGCTGCGACCCAAAGACAACCAACGGCAGGGCCATGAGTGCCCCGAAGAACGTCCCCAAGGTAGCCATTTGGAGGGTCTGCAAGAGAGGGCGAACAAGCTGCGGCAGCACAGAGAAATCCGGGGGATACATCCGCCCCAAAAGTTCAAATAACTTTCCCCCGTATTTGAAGATAGAGAAGAGATCGAACTCGACGCCCCCCAGGGCCCACCCATAGAGCGTCGCAAGCAGAGCGAGCCCGCTGAGAAGCCCCAGACGCCTCAGCCCAATCCCCAGCCTAGCCTCCCTCGTCCGCAGTGCCATAGATGTCTTCTTCAAAAGTTTCGCGATTGATCGCGGCGATGGGTTTATCGTAGATAATGCGCCCGTGCTTGAGCCCGATGATCCGCCGGCCGTATTTGAACGTCAGGACGGGGTCGTGCAAGTTGACGATGGTCGTGATTCCCTCGTCTTCGTTAATTTTTTTGAAGATATTCATGACGACGTTGGCGGTGATGGGGTCGAGCGAAGCGACGGGCTCGTCAGCCAAGATGAGCTTTGGCCTTTGGAGCAGGGCGCGGGCGATCCCTACGCGTTGCTTCTGCCCTCCCGAGAAGCGCGCCGCGCGATCGAAGTGGCGCGACTGGGGAATCCCCACGCGCTCGAGCGCCTGGTGGGCCCGCTCAACCTGATCGGATGGAAACCGCCCCACGAGAGAGCGCCAGAACCTCACGTGCGCCAGCGAGCCCACAAGAGTGTTCGTCAATGCCGGCAACCGCTCCACGACGTTATACTCTTGAAAGATAAACCCGATCTGTGAGCGGATCTCGCGCAACTGCCGCCGCGAGGCCCGCAAAACGTCAATGCCATCGAAGTAGATCTCCCCCTCGATCCGCGCGTGGTCGTTCTCCGCTAAGCGATTGATCGCCCGCAGGAGCGTGGACTTCCCCGACCCTGAGACTCCTGCCACGACCACGAATTCCCCACGGTAGACCTCCAAGCTCACGTTGTCCAGGGCCTTGACCGGGCGCACCCCCGGATAGATCACCGTGAGATTACGCACGCGCAAGATGGGCGCTGCCATGTTCTTACTATATTAAAAAAGAAGCCAAGGGGGCAAGGGAGGGAGAAAAGCCCTCTTGCCCCCTCTAGACTACTGATTCTCGCACTTGGCCAAGTTGGGCTGGATCTCCTTGGCGACGACGCGCACCGCTTCGAGGGCCTTGAGCATATCATAGCCCTCGGGGATGGCGACGAAATCGGTGGCATCGAGCGCGTCCTTGCCGAATTTCTTGCCCTCGTCGGTCTTCATGATCTCGACGAACGCCCGCTTGATCGTCTCGCGCAGCTTGGCATCGAGCGCTTTGATAGCCACGACTCCGTCGTTGGGGATGTCGTCGCTGTAGCCGATGACCCTCACTTTGGTGCTGGGCTCAGGATCGCCGGACTTCCAGCCAAGCTCCTTCTTCGTCTGTTCGGTGTTGAGGCTCTCGCGCACGTCGTCGAAGCCCGCGCCCACGTCCACGTCCTTCTTGTAGACCGCGATCGCTGACGCTAGGTGATTGGCCGCGCGAATCGTCTTGAAGTTCTTATAGTCTCCAGGGAGAATCCCCAGATCTTTGAGGGTCTTGCACGGGAAGAGAAATCCCGACGTGGACGTGGAGCTGCCGCCGTAGCTGAACCGCACGGTCGCCCCAGACTTCACTAAGCTTACTAAGTCGTCCTTGGGGTCTTGGTTGTCGTCCTTGAGGGCCTTGAGGGAGCTATCCACATGGACCATGAACTGCGACCGGAACGTCAGATTATCGCCGCGCTTGGTGACGTTAATGGGGATCGCCCCGTAGCTGTCAATCACTTGCACGATCTGGAACGGCCCCAACAGCCCGACGTGAATCTTCTCCGCGCCGATGGCCTCAATGGTCGCAGGATACGACTCAGGGATGACCGCGCGCACGAGCTTCACCTGGCTAAACCCGTTCTTCTGCACGTAGTCCAGGACGAGCTTCGCGAGCCCTTCGACGGGGGGCTGCAAGATCGTCGCCGCGCGCGAGGGCACCATGCCCACGACGAGCTCCTCGGGGATCAACCCCTGCTGCGACACCACAGGAAGCCCGATCACCAAGCTCCCCAGCAGCACTCCGACCGCCACAAACCCAAACAAACCACGACGCCCACGCCACATCCGCATGAGTCCCTACCTCCTCTGTGAGTTGTTTATAGTGGCGCGCTTTTCTATATAGATCGCGCATTTTTATTATACCGCAGGGGATACGGGTCTGTCAAATCGAGGGGGATACAAAAAATATACGATCTCTTCTGCATTCTTTGCCCACCCCCGCGCCGATTGTAATGCCAATTATAGTCAGAGCGCGCAGGGAGCTGGTATACTCTGGCCCATGAGGGCACTGACAGCGAAAACGATCGTCTGCACGCTCGCGCTGATCTGTCTTTTGGGATGGGCGCAGGTCGGCACCGGCCAAACGAAACGCTTCTTGGTCGTCATAGACGCCGGGCACGGCGGCTGGGACCCCGGTGCTATCGGATACTACGGCACTCAAGAGAAAGATATCAATCTCAATATCGCGCGCTTCATTCGGCTCTTGGGGCTCTACGACGACGAAATTTCTATCGTCTTGACGCGCTCCGACGATATTTACGTCCCCCATCGCGAGCGCACGGGATTAGCCAATCGCCTGCGGGCCGATCTCTTTGTGTCTATTCACGCCAACGCCCATCCGCGCAACTCTGCAGCCAACGGCATCGAAGTTCTGGTCCACGACGACACGAGCCTGTCGACATACCCTCGCAATCGCGAGCTGGCGCTGCTCTTGCAAAAGCGCCTCACACGCGCCCTGGGCGTCACCGACCGGGGTATAAAACACCAAAGGCTCTTCATCCGATGGGCTGAAATGCCCGCCGTCCTCATCGAGACCGGGTTTGTCACAAACCCCCACGAGGAGCTGAAGCTGCGCAGTTTTCTCTATCAATGGACCGTCGCCCAAGTGATCTTTAATACTATTAAAGAATACCTACGCACCACGAAGGCGCGCTAAGCCTCCTCGCGCTAGGCTTGCCAATACAAAGATCCCTAAAGCCGTCAAGACGATCGTCGGCCCCGGCTGAGTGTCTAGATAATACGAACCGATCAGCCCTCCGTACACAGAGAGCACACTACACCCAATCGCCGCAAAGAGCGCCTGGCGGAAGCTCCGCGCAAGCTGGAAAGCCGCGGCCACCGGCAGCACCAACAATGCCGAGATCAGCAACAGCCCCACAATCTGAATGGCCGAGACGATGGTGAGCGCCGCCAGCAGCACCAACAACAAATTATAAAACCCAACACGAATCCCCGACGCCCTGGCCGTCTCCTCATCAAAAGTTATGAAGAAGAGCTCACGGCGCACCACGAAGATCACCCCCAACACGATAGCTGCGATCAGGGCGAGCCGGATCACATCGCTCGGCTGCAGCGTGATCACACTACCGAAGAGATAGCTCCACAACTGATCCGTGGAGCGCCGCGCCAGGCGAGCTAAGACCAATCCTAAAGCTAATCCCGACGAGAGAAAGATCGCGATGGCCACATCACCGCTCAAGCGCCCCCGCGCCCGCAGGCGCTCTATCCCCACAGCAGCCACCGCCGAGTAGCCCAAGGCCATCCAGATCGGATCGGCTTTGACAAGCTGCCCGAACGCTACTCCGCCAAACGCAATGTGCCCCAGGCCGTCGCCGATCAGCCCATAGCGCCGCAGCACTAAAAAGATCCCAATCGTCGGGGCCAGCACCCCGATGATCGTCCCCCCTAGAAACGCCAGCCGCATGAACTCAAATTCAAATATTTCGAGCACGCTTATCATCTCCTTGAATCACGGAAGGCACTGAAGGATCACAGATGACACGGAAACGGCTCCAGTTCCGTGCCTTCCGTGGCCCATCC
>JAILZC010000012.1 GCA_023512665.1 Candidatus Bipolaricaulota bacterium
GGCGACCTCTGCCTTCCTGTACCATTCTCACACGCAGAGAAAAAAGACAAGCTGCCCTGCCGTCATTCCGCAATCACATGGACGGCGGTCGCCTTAAAGGTCGCCCCGACGAGGCTGCCCTCCCGCAGGCTGAGGGCCTCGAGCGACGGTCGGGTGACGAACGCGACCAGGGGGAAACCACAATCGAGATGCACTTTAAACACCACCCCCCAGGGGACAATTTTACCCACGCGGGCGGGGAAGGCATTGCGCGCGCTGGAAGCGGGGAGGGGCAGACCGTGGGTGGCCTTTGCCGGAGGGGCGAAAAGCGTCACCTCTTCCGGCCGGATGCACAAGATGACCTTTGTACCTGGCGGGAGGGTTGAGGCAACAGCGACCTGCGGGCCGGTGTGGATCTGTACCGTGGCAAACCCCTCGTCCTGAGACTCGACAACACCACGCAGGATAGTTTCCACCCCCACAAAGCTGGCGACGGCTTCGCTGACCGGTTGGCCGAAAACTTCTTCCGGGGTGCCGATTTGCAGAATCTCCCCGCGGCGCATCACCGCCACTCGGTCGCCGAGGCGCAAGGCTTCGAGGCGATCGTGGGTGACGAAGAGCGTCGTCTGGGGAAATCTTTCTCGGGCTTGGAGGAGCCATTCGTGCAGCTCGGAGCGCGTGAGGGCATCGAGCGCCCCGAAGGGCTCATCGAGCAAGAGGATCTCTCTGCGGGAGAGGAGCGTGCGGATGAGCGCGACGCGCTGGCGCATCCCTGCCGAGAGCTGCGCGGGATAGGCGCTCTCAAAGCCGGCAAGCCCAAACTCTTCAAAGAGCTGCCGGGTGCGGGCCTCAGCTTCTTTGAGGTCTTCCCTGGCGATCTCCGGGCCGAGCAGCGCGTTGCTCAGCGCACTACGCCAGGGCAGGAGCAAGTCCTTCTGTTGCATATAGGCGACGTGACCGCCATCGGTGACAGGAGCCCCGTTCAGATAAATCGTTCCCGAATCCGGGCTGATCAGCCCGGCGATGATATGCAAGAGCGTCGTCTTGCCGCAGCCGCTGGGGCCAATGAGCGCGACGAGCTCCCCATGCTGGACTTCCAAGTCAATCTTATCCAGCACGGGCAACGGAGCCCCGTCGCGAGTGAAGCCCTTGCTGATCTGGACGAGCTGGAGATGGGCTGTGACACTATGTTCGCGCATCAGCGTATCAACAACTTTTTACGATTTGGATTCCCAGAGTACAACTTGCGCCGGGGTATCACTCTGCCTTATGATACTACGTCTCGAACCGAAACGGTAGTGGAAGAGAGGATCATCACAGAATGGCTCGATCAGCAATTACAGAACGCAGCTTTTACCCGGCTCTTATCGAGATCATTCACGAAGCTGGGGGATCAGGAGTCCAAGAGGTAGCGTTTAACTCTGTTCCCGATATCGTCTTTGAGCTGGGAGGGCGCTCGTGGCTGCTGTCTGTCAAAATCGGTGAAGATGCCAAAACCGTCAAAGATGCTTTCTTACAGTACCTGCGCCACAAGGAAGAGAGCGGCATCCGCTTGGGACTTGTGCTCTTGCTGCCGGAATCCGTGAGAAGAACTCCAGCAACAGAAGCAGCCATCCGCGCTGTCTTCGATGATCTCCCTGTCACTGTTCTGATTGACGCTGATCTCGTGAAAGAAGAGCTGAAAGATCGCCCCTTCGCCAAGGTTCTCGATTTTCTCAAGACCGACGTACTGATCAAGCTGGAGCAGCGCCAAGCTACGTATTATCCTCTGCCGCGCGTGATCTCCTTGCTCCAACAGCAAGTGACAGAGATCATGGCCGAGATCAACCTTGGAGAGAGAGACCTTCTCCGGATCATCACCGACCGCAAGCTCCTGATGGATTTGGGGAACCTCGAACAGCAACACGCCGAAGCAGTAGCGCGCTTTCTCGCTGCGTATATCTTCTTGAGCCAAATTCTCTTCCTGCGCTTGCTCTCTACAGCCCGTCATGATCTCTCCATCCGACCAGACGCAATATCACACTATACACTGCGCCAAGTTTTTCAACAGATCGTTGAACAGATTAACTATCGCCCTATCTATGAGCTGGATGTTCTCGACAATATCAACGACAGATTTCTGAAAGATACTTTTGACCTGATCTGGGGGTTAGAGATCGAGCGCGTGCGCTATGAGCTGCCGGGACGCATCTTCCACGAGCTGATGCCAACGGAGATCCGCAAGCTCCTGGCAGCGTTCTACACCCGCCCTCAAGCCGCGGATCTCTTAGCTCATCTCTCTATACAAACAAGCGACGATACTGTCCTCGACCCCGCCTGTGGGTCTGGCACCATCTTGACATCGGCCTATCGGCGCAAGGCTGAGCTTTTTACTCGCGAGGGGAAAGCAGGCGACCCGCACAGGCGTTTTTGCGAACACGAGATCTTCGGCGCTGACATCATGCCCTTTGCCGTGCATCTGGCCTCCGCCAATCTTGCGGCTATGGACCCAGGGACGACCATTGCTCGTACCCAGATCATTCAGCGCGATAGCCTGCAACTAGAGCCCGACGGTTACCCTGCGGGCGTGCAGCTCAGTCTGTTTCGCGAAGCGGCGACGGCGCGTACTGCGCAAGGGGAGGAGTATCTCGTCCGTCTCGCTCCGATGGATTGCGTGCTGATGAATCCCCCTTTTACGAAAATCGAGCGCGGCATTCGACGCTTCATTGATCTGCGACGCTTCGCTGGGCACTGTGGGGGCGAAGTGGGCTTGTGGGGTCATTTCATCGTGCTCGCTGACATCTTCTTAAAAGAGCAAGGGATCTTTGGCGCTGTGCTCCCTATCAATGTGCTGCGCGGGCGAGAGAGCGAGAAAATACGCCACAAGCTCTTCGAAGAGTGGACTCCTCTGTACATTCTGAAGCCGACGCGCAACTACGGGTTTTCAGAATGGGCCGAGTATCGCGACGTGCTCTTTATCGCTCAGAAGCGCAAGCCGAGCTCTGATCATCGCGTTCGTTTTGTCTTAGTAAAGAGAGATTTGACTCAACTCACCCTAGACGATGTCTCAGATATTGCCGAGCGAGTGAAGAGCAAGAACAAGCTGCGCTCCCGCGACCTCGATATTGATGCTCACCCTCTCGCGGAGATCAAGGAGCGCTTTATCAACCTCATGTGGTTCTGTGGGGGAACAGATCTGCGGCATCGAGATAGAATCCTAAGCTTTCTTGGTAGGTTCTCTAATAAGCTACACGCTTTCCCTAATAATTACTTCCGCGAGGGATATCGGCCTGTGCCCAAGGGGGTCTCTCGTTTTCTGTTCTTGACTCGCCACACCGATGATGCGCGCATTGAGCAGGCTTTTCTACGATTTGCCAAAGAAAGCGCCCGCAATATTACAGCCTACTCTCCTCTCGGGGCCTCTTATACGATTGAGCGCGAAAGCCTACTCCCCAGTTTGCGTACCACGGTTGGACTAAAGAGTATGGATATTACAGAAGCTTGGGATTATATTGCTTATCGTCCTTATCAAGAACTGGCACGAGTCTGTCGTGCTGCCGGGCAAAAGCCACCGAGAGGCTTCTGGCGAGGTATCCAAGAAGAGCTCAACACGGTGAGCACCAATTTTGTCGTGAGCCGCCGTATGAATCCTTTTTCACCTTCGACTCATCTTAACGCTTTTTTCTCACAATCAGCTCTCTCCCCTTCAAACCAAGTCAACGTTATAGTAGAGGACGATCTTGAGCGTGCCCGCGCCGTATGCGCACTGTTAAACTCTGTCCTATTCTTTGCTAATTTCTTTCTGCTTAAAGAAGAAAGCACCGGACGATATATAGACATCCGTTTCTACGACCTCTATGAAATGAGGCTCTTCCCTCCTGATGTGCTCATCAAGAGATTAGCGCGAGTCTTCAAAAAATACGCTCACGTACAATTCCCTCCCTTGCGCAATCAGTTCGATGAACACTTCGACCAACGCTATAAGGCTTTCTGGGATCGCGAACGACGCGGACGCATACACGCCCGCAGCGTGCTGGAGCAACCTCTCAAACCTGCCAATAGCCGGCTCACCTTTGATCTCGATATCTGCCAAGCAATTGGAGTGCCAATAACTCGTGATGATCTGCTAGAGCTCTATGAAATCTTCGTCAAGGAGATGATCCTCGTTCGCGGACTCACGCGAGATTGACTATGAACGACATCACACACCCAGACATAGAACAGTATCTCTATGAGCTTCTGCCCCCACGCGACCCGCTCTTAGTACGCCTCGAACAAGAAGCCCACGAGCGTGATATTCCCATCGTCGGCCCGCTTGTTGGGGGATTGCTCGCTCTGCTCGTGCGCCTGACGCGAACTAAAAAAGTCCTGGAGATCGGCACAGCTATCGGGTACTCCACGATCTGGCTGGCTCGAGGATGTGCCCCCACCGGTCGAGTCGTCACCATCGAGTACAACAAAAAAATTGCTCAAGAAGCTCGAAAGAATATCTCCGAGGCGGGACTAGGCCGCCGCGTCCGCGTGCTCCTCGGCGACGGCATGGATATCGTGCCCACCCTGCGCACAAAGTTCGACTTTCTCTTCCTAGACGCAGAAAAACATCAGTATAGAGCCTTGCTCGACTTGGCCCTGCCCAAACTCAAGCGCGGCGCGCTCATCGTCACCGATAACGTGCTGTGGAGCGGCCGCGTCGCCCAGAGTGATCTCGATGAGACAACGCAAGCGATCCGAGAGTTTAATAAGTACATACACAAGCACCCAGCCCTGGAGACGGTGATCGTCCCCGTGCGCGATGGCCTGGCCCTCAGCCGCAAACGCTAGCGCGTGTGCTTATGGGTCTCCACAAAGCGCACGCCCACTAAAATGACGAGCACGACGACCGTGGAGATCGCCGCTAAGAGATACTGCCCCACCCCGGCAGCCATCCCAATAGCTGCCACCGCCCACAGCCCCGCCGCGGTGGTCAGCCCGCGCACGACCTCCCCCTCACGGAAGATCGTGCCCGCGCCCAAAAAACCAATCCCCACGACGATGTTCGCCGCGAGCCGCCCAGGGTCGGCGTTCGGGCCAAACGCCGTGACCGACAGCACTGTGAAGAACGCCGAGCCGAATGAGACGAGCATATAGGTTCTCAGTCCCGCCGGCCGCTGCGCCTGCTCGCGCTCCCATCCCACCAACGCCCCCAGCAGCGCCGCTACCAGCAACCGCACCAATAATTCCCAGTTCAGATCCATAAAAGCAATTTTCACCGAAATTCCATTCCCTTGTCAAGTTTTTTCGGCTACAATGGGCTCAGCCCATGCGCGCACGTCAGGTCGTCTATGGGATGGTGCTCGTGGCCCTGGTGGTGATCGTCGCTCTGTTTATCGGGTTTTTATTATGGTCTGGCTGCGGCATCTGGCGTATCCCCTGCTGAGCCCATCTCACCGCCGCGTGCGCCAAGATATCGAGCGCGTCGTAGACCGGCCCCGCAAAATCGTCTTGGCTGACTATGAGCGAGAGCTCCGTGCAGCCTACGATCAGGGCTTGGGCGCCGCGCTCGTGCAAGCCATACGCAATCGCACGCAGATCGCGCCGCATCGTCCCGTCGAGCACGCCGCCTTTCATCGCATAAATGATCTCCATGATGCGGGCCTGATCGTCGGAGAAGGGCGTGAGGACCTCAATGCCGTAGACCTCGCAAGCGTCGTGGTAGAGCCGCGTGCGCACCGTCGTCTCCGTAGCCAAGAGCCCGACCCGCGGCTCAGTTATGACTTTGGCCGTCTCGGCGATCATATCGAGAAACGGGATGCGCACAGCTTTTCTGAGATAGGGCAGGAAGGCATGCGCGGTGTTGCAGGGCATGGCGATGAAGCTTGCCCCCATGCGTTCGAGCGTTCGGGCGCTGCGGCACAGCGCGGGGCGCGGATCGGGGCCACCCTTCAAGATAAATGGCCCACGGTCAGGAATTTGGGGATTATTGTCAATCACGATGGGAATGTGATCTTGATCACATTGAGCGGGCGTATACGCGACGATGCGCCGGAAGAGCTCGACCGTTGCGGCTGGCCCCATGCCGCCCAGGATTCCAATGATCCTTGTGTTCATGTGGCGCTGATTGTACAGGGGGAGCCCTTGTTCTCACGAGACAGGCGTCCCGCCCCTTGCAGGAGTTGGTCTTATGCAGAAGGGTCGAACTCTCTTGGAGAGAGCCTCAAGAGAGTCTATACTTATCTCAGTATGCGCCCGTACATGGCTGAGGCCATCATAGACCTCACACAGTTAGCTCAGAACATTGCTACGGTGCGCGCCCGTGTCGGGGAGCGCATCAAGATTCTCTTCCCCGTCAAGGCCGATGCCTACGGGCATGGGGCAGTGGGCGTAGCCCAAGCCGCAGAGCGAGCCGGAGTAGACTACTTCGGAGTCGCCAATATTGCCGAGGCGCAAGAGCTGCGCGAGGCCGGCATCACAATCCCTATCTTGATTTTAGCTTCATCGAGGATCGCCCATATCGCTGAGTTGGTGCGCACTAATGTTGATATTACCCTCTCAAGCCTAGAGTTCGCTCACGCGCTCGCCGCCGAAGCGCAGCGCCAAGGGCGCAGAGTGCGCGTCCAAGTGAAAGTCGACACGGGGATGGGGCGTAACGGCGCGCTCCCTCAGGACGCCCTGACGATCTGTCGCGCGATAGCTCAGATGCCTCAGCTCGAATGTACGGGAATTTTTTCGCACTTTGCTTGCTCCTACAGCGAGCGCGCCGAAGACCAAGAGTTCACGAGAACGCAGATCTCCGTCTTCAACGATCTGTTAGCCCAGCTCGACCAAGAGGGGATCCTGCCCCCGCTGCGCCACATCGCCAACAGTTCGGGATTCGTTCAGTATGAGCGCGACGTGACCACTGGCTATTACAATATGATCCGTCCGGGAATCTTGCTCTATGGGTATCCTGAAGTCCGGCGCCCGTGGACGGAGCCGATCAAGCCCATCTTAAGAGTGCGCAGTTGGATCGTCACGGAGAACAGATTGCCACAGGGGAGTTTTATCGGCTACGGGCGGCGCTTCCAGACGCAGCGCGAGTCTCGGATTGTCACGATCCCAGTGGGCTATGCCGACGGGGTGATCTGGCTCCTGGCGAACACGGGCGAAGTGGCCATTCACGGGAGGCGCGCGCCGATGGTCGGCTCGATCTCGATGGATCAGATCACCGTTGATGTCACGGACATCCCCGAAGCCAAAGTCGGCGATGAGGTCGAATTGATTGGCCTGCAGATGCCCGCTGAGGAGATCGCTCGCAAGATCGGGGCCAACTTCACCGAAGTCGTCCTCACGGCGCTCTCCAAGAGGGTCGCACGAACTTATTGCAGGTGAGTACTGAAAAACTCAGAACTGTGAAGCGCGCTCGACCCGCGCACGCCTTCACCTCCGTAATCCCACAGACCGGATCAATCGCGTCATTCGTCAAGAGATTCGTCGGGCTCTCGGCGTAGTGCATGGGCATCCAGATCACCCCCGGCGCGATCTCGGTGATCTTGGCTCTCACGACCAGCTCGCCACGGCGTGTGGAGACCCTCACGCGATCCCCATCGCGAATGCCCAGGCGCTCGGCGTCTGTCGCGCTGATCTGCACGTAGTTCTCCGGCTCGGCCCGCCCGGATTTTGTCCTACGGGACATCGTACCCGCGTTGTACTGCATAAAGCTCCGACCCGTCGTCAGAACGAACGGATATTCTGCGTCGGGTTCTTCTGTCGGCGGGCGATACTCGACCGCCGATAACCGTCCTTGGCTTCGGGCAAACCCGCCCACGTGAAGCGTCGGCGTCCCCGGATGGGTCTCATCAGGACAGGGCCATTGCAGCCCGTTATGCTCTTCCAGACGCTTATAAGTCATCCCGGCATAGATGGGCACCAGCTTTCTGATCTCTTCGAAGATCTCTTCGGGGCTCTGATAGTTCATCGCATAGCCCAAGCGCTGAGAGAGTTCGCAGAGAATTTGCCAATCGGGCTTGCTCTCCCCGATGGGCTCGATCGCCTTGTGCACCCTCTGGACGCGGCGCTCAGTATTGACAAACGTTCCGTCTTTCTCGGCAAAACTCGCCGCCGGAAGGACGACGTGAGCGAATTCTGCCGTCTTGGTCATAAAGATATCTTGGACGATGAGCAACTCCAGAGATTGCAGGGCGCGCTCGACTTTCTTGGTGTTGCCCTCGCTGAGGGCCACGTCCTCGCCGATACAGTAGAGCCCTTTGAGCTTGCCCTGGAGCGCCCGATCCCACATGTGCGAGCAATACAGAAAGAGAAAGCTCTCGCTGGGCCCTTGTGGCACGGGGAGCGTCACGCCCCAGGCCTGCTCGAATTTGCGGACTGCTTCGAGGTCGGTCCACTTCTGATAGCCCGGCAGCGTCTCTGGGCGCACCATGTCTGTGGCACCTTGGACGTCGTTCTGGCCGCGCAGCGCATTGAGTCCTCCGCTCTTGCGCCCCATGTTGCCCGTGATCATGGCTAAGTTGGCTAAAGCGAGCACGTTATCCACCCCGGTGCGATGCTCTGTGACCCCGATGCCGTAGGCGATGCTTGCAGGCTTCTCGCGGGCGTAGAGTTCGGCAGCCTGACAGATGAGAGCCGGCGAGACCCCCGTGACGGGCGCAACGCGCTCGGGAGTGTAGGTGCACACGGTCTCTTGGAATCTCTCGAAATTCTCGCAATGCTTGGCGATAAACTCCTGGTCATGAAGGTTCTGCGCGATGATGTGATGCGCCATAGCGTTGAAGAGCGCCACTTCAGAGCCAGGGCGGATCATCAAGTGCAAGGTGGGGACTCCAAGGCGTTCCGCTTCTTTGACGACCTCGGTCTTGCGCGGGTCAATGACGATGAGCTTGGTGCCGTTGCGCAGGGCGGGCTTCATCCAGACGGACCAAATAATGGGATGTGAGCCGGCGGGATTGGCCCCGATGACCATCAAGACTTTGGGGCCGGGATCGAGAAATTCCGAGATCGAGTTGGACATGGCGCCGGTGCCCATGACCATGCTCAGCCCAGTGACGGTCGCCGAGTGACAGATGCGTTGACACTGATCTACGTTGTTTGTCCCCAAGACGGCGCGCGCGAACTTTTGGGCGAGATAGTTCTCCTCGACCGTGGAGCGCGTCGAGCTAATCACGGCGACGCTGTCGCGCCCGTAGGTGCTCTGGAGACGCTTGAACTCTTGGACGATATAGTCATACGCTTCATCCCAGCTGACTTCGACGAGCTTCCCATCTTTGCGCAATAGGGGAGTTTTGAGACGGTCGGGGTGGTGAACGAACTCGTGGGCCGTTGCCCCCTTGGGGCAGAGCGTGCCCGCGTTGCGCGGATGGGCCGGGTTGCCCTCCAGTTTCACCACCCGGCCACCCACCCGCCGGGCGAGGATGCCGCAATCCTGCTTCCCGATCCAGCACACCGTCGGCACCAGCTCCTCGCTCAGCTCCGTCAGTGCTAGGTCCAACGCCTCATCCAAACCGCTCCGCCCATTCGTCATTCGATGCCTTGCCAACAGCAGACGCCTCAGCACCTCCGCACCTTTCGCCAGCACCGTCAGATCATCCGGCGCCTCCCGCATCGCCCGCTTTATCTTCACCCGCACTAGCGCTATCTCCTCGTCCAACCCCTCCATCTCCCTCGCCACCACCAGGTCGCGCCGTTCCTCCAGCGAAAGACTGTCCGAATACAACCCGTGCTTCCACGCGTTCCTGTTCCCCGGCTGCCCGCCCGAGCCCGGCGCACCCCCATGCATATAACACACCGTCTTACCCAATACAGCCGGCCGCCCACACTGCTCACCTCTCCGATTCCGCGCCACACACCTGTTCATCCTATCCTCCTTGACCTGCCCTGACCACTTCCCATCGAACCCACCAACCACTCTTCCCACCGTCCCTTCGTCAGCTACCATCTCGCCTGCTCTCAACACATCCTCCACGCCGCGCCAAGCCCAACCGCGCAAGTCACCCATCGCTGGTCGACTGGCTGTCATTATAGCACATTCGTTCTATTTCCGGAAGACCCCTCTTTGCCGCCCTTTACGCAAACCCCTGCTATCCGCAGCGCCTTCCGCGGCCAACGGCTTTCCTCTTCCCATATACCATACCAACACTCATAGCCACGCTAGGTAGTTAGGTTTTTGAGCCGGCCGGACCACTGGGCCGCGCTTCTACGGACAGCTTCCATGGGGTCGTTTTGCAAAAAAAGCTCGTTGGCCGGTTCCGGGCCAACCGTGCATTCGGGGAATTATCGAGTGGCGATACCAGCGGCCAGAAGGCGTCGGTAGGTGTCGGCC
>JAILZC010000118.1 GCA_023512665.1 Candidatus Bipolaricaulota bacterium
TGGTTGAACGCATCGGTAATATAGAGATTGCCATCTTTATCGAACGCGATGCCGATGGGGAAGTTGAACTGCCCGTCGCCGAGTTTTAGGGGGCCAGGCCCGTCGGGGTCCACGCAGCCCTTGCCCGATTGGAGATCGCAGGGCGTGCCCCACTTCCCCAAAAATTTCCCCGTGGCGTCGAACTTCTGAATGCGATTGTTAAACGTATCTGCAACGTAGACATTGTTCTCTCTATCTACGGCGATGCCGCCGGGGCTTTCGAACTGCCCGTTGTTGACCCCCTTGGCGCCCCATTTGGTTAAAAACTTCCCATTGGTATCGAACTTCTGGATTCTATGGTTCTCGGTGTCGGCGATGTAGACATTGCCCTGGGAGTCCACAGCGATAGCTTCGAGGGCATTGAACTGGCCGTCCCCGCTGCCCTGCCTGCCCCACTGAGCGACAAAGACCGGGGGATTGATCTGCCCAAAGACAACTGTGACGAGCACGCCCACGACCAAGAGACTGATACTGTGACGCATGATGCCTCCTTTTTTTCACCCTCACCCCCGTCCCCTCTTCCCCTCCGAGGGAGAGAGAGAGGGGGGGGGGAGGGGGCTCAGACTCTATTATACCCGTACTGGGGCTTTGAGGCTTTCAAAGATCTCGATCAGCTTGGCGACCGAATGTTGAATGCTCATCTCGTGGGCTTTGCACCGTGCGCCGGATCGTAGCTGGCTCCGGCGTTGAGGGTCTTGCAAGAGTTCTATCACTGTTTGGGCAAAGATTCTCTCATCTTCGGGGACGAGCACGCCCGTCTCGCCGTCAAAGACTATACCGGTCACGCCCATGGCGCGCACGGCGACCGCCGGCAGCCCCGCGGCCATCGCCTCCATCAGGACCAACCCTTGGGTCTCGGTCTTGGAAGCGAAGACGAAGAGATCCGCAGTGCGATAATAGTCTATTAAATCGTCACGCGGGATGAACCCCGTGAAGAGCACGCGCTCGGTCAGCCCAAGCTCTTGGGTGTATTGTTCAAAGAGCGGGCGGTGCGGGCCGCCCCCGGCGAGCACCAGTCGGATGGGCTGTGGGCCCGGCCAGCGATCTAAGAGCACCCGAAACGCCCGAAGGAGAAAGTGCAGATTTTTCTCGGTGCCCAGCCGCCCCGCGTAGAGCAAGAAGAACTCCTCTGGGGCTAGCCCCAGCGCCGCCCGCACGTCGGTGCGCAGGGGGCGCTCGAAGGGTTCTGTGTCTACCCCGAAGGGCAGCACGTAGATGGGCTTCTGGACGCCGTATTTCAGTAGCTCTGCGCGCATGGCGTGCGACGGCGTGGTGATCGCGTCACAGCGATTGCAGAAAGCTGCGCTGATGCGCTCGGCCATGCGGCGCGTGGGGCGGATCAGTCGGGGCAGATAGTGCAGATACTCTGTAAAGAGCGTGTGATACGTATGCACATGGGGGAGGTTATATCTCCGAGCGACGCGCAGGGCCAACAGCCCCATCGAGACCGGCGTGTGGCTGTAGACGACGTCGAGCTGTGGGAAGGCGGCAAACGCCCGCCGGTCGTAGGGGATGACGACGCGGCTGTCTTTGTGAAAGTACGCCGTCAGGGCGGGGAACCGAAAGATTCGCCCATTCTCGTTCCGCTGGGCGCGGGAGTACGCCGGGGCGAAGATATAGACGTCATAGCCGGCTCGGCTGAGCACGCGATCGAGCTCCTCGAGGATGCTCGTGACGCCGTTGATCTGCGGTGTGAAGGTGTCTGTAAAAATCCCAATCCTCATAGCGATCACTCCCCCTGGTGCCCACACAACGGGCAGAAGGTCTCTTCACAGGGCACGCCACACCGTGGGCAGGGCTTCCAGCCCAGCTTCTGGCGCGCCCTCTCTATCTGTTTCGCCTTCTTCATGAGTTGGATCAAAGCCGCACGCAAGGGTGCATCGGGAACGTCAGCCGCGAGAGCCTCGATCTCGCGCTCTTCGTCTGGGGTCAGCGGGGCGAGCGCGAGCACAGGGCGTGTCTTCGGGAAATTTTCCACACGAAAGCGAATCTCCTTCACGCGCTCTGCCCCTAGCGCCGCGTTCAGCTTCTTTCTGAACTCCTCGCGCATCACGGTGAACTCGTGCTGGACGATGTGATTGGGCACAGCGACGAAGAGCACATCGTTCTGCACCCAGATCGGCCGTGCAAGCCGCGCGATCTTCTCCCCGACGACACGCTCCCACAGCAGGGCCGGCCCCTGCTCGCGATACTGCTCGAACAGCCCGTACTTGCGTAAAACTTTTTCGATCACCGAAGCGTCAATCATGCGATCACCGAGAGTCTTCCGTCTTCGAGGGCGAAGATGCGCCGCGCGACGGCGCGCACGTCCGGGGGAAGCTCCCGCACGTCCGTAGCAGTCTGCGTGAGAAATATCTGAATATCCGTGGGCAAGAGTTCAAGAAATCTCTGGAGCCGCCCGCTATCGAGCTCGGAGAGCACGTCGTCCAAGATAAAGACGGGATAGTCGCCAAAGCGCTGATAGTGCAGGTCGAGCTGAGCGAGCAAGACCGCGCAGAGAGCTGATTTCTGTTCACCCTGGGAGCCGAACCGTCGCAGGTCATGGCCGTCCAGCTCGAAGCGCACGTCGTCGCGATGCGGGCCGACCAGGGCCATGCCGCGCTGGATCTCTTCGGGCGTCGCGTCTGTGACCAGCTGGGCCAGGGGAGCTGCTGGCCCTTCATAGATCAATGCGAACTCGCTCGCCTGGCCGCAGATCGCCCGATAGCGTTCCGCGAGCGTCTTGTTCAGCTCACGGATATATTCAAGGCGCTTTCGGGTGAGCCAGCTCCCACGCTCTATCAGTTCTTGATTGAAGACTTCGAGCACGTCGAGGTTGGGCCGGCCCTGACGCAGCAGGGCGTTCTTGCGCTGGATGATCTGCTCGTACTCGAGCAGCACGTGCCGGTACTCCCGCAGCACGTCGGCGATGCTCCTGTCGAGAAAGCGGCGGCGCTGGTCGGGCAGACCCTTGATGATCTGCAATTCGTCGGGGGTGAAGAGCAGGGCGCGCAGGCGCGCGCTCAGTTCGCTCTGGGTCTTCTTCTCATGATTGAGTTCGATAGTCTTGGCCCGCGCCCGCCCGTTGAGATGCACCCGGATCTCATCGCCGTTGACAGAGAGTTCGAGGGCCGTCTCGTGTTGCCCAAAGGCGATCAAGTCGCGCTGGCGCTCGCCCTTGAGGGGCCACCCTTTCGCAGCAAAGTAGATCGCCTCGCAGAGATTGCTCTTGCCGGCGGCGTTCGGCCCGATCACGAGATTCAGCCCGCCGTCGGGGACAAGCTCGATCTTGACGAGATTGCGAAAGTTATACAGCGCCAGACGCTCGATCTTCATCCCAACGATATTTTACCCTGATTGACCGGTCAATGCGAGCAGCTTGGCTTTCAGATGAGCGATCTCCCCGGCAAAGAGCGGGCTTTCGGCCAGAGCTTTCGCTTTGCGATAGGCGTGCATGATCGTGCTATGGTCGCGTCCGCCGAAGATCACCCCGAGGGCGGGGAAGGAGTGCTCCGTCAGCTCACGGGCCAAATAGATAGCGATCTGGCGGGCGCAGATAACCCGCCGCTCCCGGCTGGTGCCCTCTAAATCTTCAACGGAGATCTGATAGTATTGCGCGACTTCGCGCTTGATCGTCTCTGGTGTGAGCACAGCAGGCTTGGGCTTTTCCGAGGGGAGCAGTTCTGTCAGAGCGTCTGGGGAGGGATCACGTCCGTTGAGGGCCACGGTGGCGGCCAGGCGCACCAGCGCGCCCTCGAGCGCGCGCACGCTGGAGCGCACCCGCCCCGCAATGAGGGCTAACGTCGGCTCTGGGATGTCGAGGTTGAGTTCGGCGGCCTTGGCGCGCAATATGGCGAGCCGGCTCTCAAAATCGGGCGGCTGGATGTCCGCGACCAGCCCCCAACGAAACCGCGAGATCAGGCCCTCTTGCAAGTGGGGCAGCTCCTCCGGCGGACGATCCGACGTCAGCACGATCTGTTTGCCGTGATGATAGAGATCGTTGAACGTGTGGAAGAGTTCTTCTTGGGTCGCCGCTTTCTCCCGCAAAAAGTGCACGTCGTCTAATAAGAGCATATCTACACTGCGATAGATCTTGCGGAACTGCGCGGTCTTGCCCTCGTGCAGGGAGCGATAGAACTCTGTGGCGAAGCGTTCGCAGGTGACATAGAGAATTTTCAGCCAGCGATGGCGCTGGCTCGCTTCGTTGCCGATGGCGTGGAGCAGATGGGTCTTGCCCAAGCCCGACGCACTATAGAGAAAGAGCGGGTTATAGGCGCGCGCGGGGTTCTCCGCAACCGCGAGAGAGGCCGCGTAGGCGAGCATATTCCCCCGGCTGCGGATGAACCGCTCGAAGGTGTACTCAGGCCGTAGCGTCGGGGCAACAGCAGACGGTTCCCGCAAAACAGCTTCTGATCGCATTGTTCGCTAACCCCTGGTGCCGGTAGGTGTGCACAGCATAGCACAGGTCGCCGGGGGTTGTCAAGTCGGGATCGCCCCCTCACAAGGAGAGAGACTCTTGATTTCAACAGGGTTTTATGGCAAGCGCGGCGCGAGGGACAAGGCAGGGCACGGTGCAGGTGGGGGTCTGGGGGGGATTTGAGCGTTGCGCAGACGCGCGAGAGACCTTGGGGGAAGTTGGTCACCCTAATTAGCGGACATCGCCCGCAGGAGGGTCACGATCCCCAAGGTGATCGCCAAGAGTGCGATCAAAAATCTTAGTGAGCGGAGGGGGAGCTTCTGCACGGTGAACGCGGCCAAGGGCGTCGAGACGACAG